>FR890658.1:0-26057 GCA_000435075.1 Bacteroides sp. CAG:770
TAGACCGAAAAGACGAGCAAAGATTACCAAGTTATTTTTTTAGGATTACTTTACCCGGATTCTTATTAATTTTGCCCCATAAAAAGAAAAATCCATATGACTGACACCATTCAGAAACAAGTCACATTACGAGAACTGTTTCTGGTTTTCATGAAAATCGGAGCATTCACCATAGGCGGAGGATACGCCATGATACCGCTCATCAAGAACGAACTCGACAGGAGAAAGTGGATAGGAGAGGATGAACTGCCGGACATAATCGCATTGGCCCAGTCCGCTCCCGGCATTCTCGCCGTCAACGTTTCCATCTTCACAGGTTATAAAATCAGAGGCATAAAAGGAAGCATAGCTGCAACTTTCGGCTCCGTACTCCCCTCTTTCCTTATAATATTGGCCATAGCCATGGCCTTCACCAATTTTCAGGACAATCCCGTCGTAATCCGCATATTCAAAGGAATAAGACCGGTCGTAGTATCATTGATCGCAGCACCGATGATATCAATGGCAAAGAAGGCAAATAACACCTGGTGGTCATGGGTCATCACCATTGTCAGCCTCCTGCTCGTCTCATTCCTGGAAGTCTCCCCTATATATATAATCATAGTGATGATCGTCCTGGGAGCCACATTCGCCAAAGTCAAAGACGACATAAACAGGAGGAAATCATGACATTGACACTGCTCATACAACTGTTCGCGACATTCTTCGTAATCGGAACATTCACATTCGGAGGAGGTTATGCCATGCTCTCCCTCATCCAGGGACAGGTCGTGACCGGACACCAATGGATAACCCAAAGCACATTCACGGACATTGTCGCCATATCGCAGATGACACCGGGGCCGATAGGAATCAACTGCGCCACATACGTGGGCTATGACGTTGTCGCAGGCGCCACAGGCAGCCACTTTCTCGGCATAATCGGCTCATTCACAGCGACATTGGCATTGGTCATGCCCTCCTTCATCATCGTTCTGGCATTGGTGAAATTCTATATGAAATTCCACAGCAACAGCATCTTCGAGGACACGATGAGCTGGCTCCGCCCGTCAGTTGTCGGCCTCATCGGAGCCGCCGCCGTAATTATGATGTTCGACGCGTCCTGGTCCGGCATGCCGCTATTCTCGGATTTCAAGATCAATGTCATTGACGAAAACTTCCCTGACTGGAAAAGTTGGGCTCTGTTCGGTGCCGGCCTCATAGCCTCACTTCTCTTCAAGATAGGACCGATAACCATCATCATAGCCGGAGGCGTCCTGGGATTTCTGCTGTACTGATTCCCTCAGAGAAGGGACTTATCCCCACCCTTACGGGCTCCAAAAGCGGTGTCCCACACTTGCGAAACTGGAATAAGCCGATACGGGCTGGCCACGTCATGCGGCCAGCCCGTGCTGTATCAGATAGCAGGAGACGGACACTAACGCCCGTCAATGGCTTTATTTCTGCTGAGAAGGCAATCCGTACTGTCCGAGGACATCACGGCTGTAAGTCATACCCATAGCATCGAAAATCTCGAACGCGTGAGAAATCATTGACTCCTTGAATCTCTCATAATTCTTGTTCTCAGGCTGGCACCACTGAACCTCACTGAGAGCAGACATTCTAGGAAGAAGCATATACTCAAGATGCTCAACAGTAGGGATATACTCAGTCCAGAGATTGGCCTGCACACCGAGGACATGGCTCTGCGCCTCTGCAGGAATTCCAGCGCAAGGCTCGCACTGGTAAACCTTCTCTACAGGAAGATATCCGCCGATTGCAAGAGGCTCGAGGCTCAGGGAATCTGACTGATAATGGTCGAAATACATATAGTCATTAGGGGTCATGATAACGTCGAATCCCTGCTTTGCAGCCTGGATTCCGCCCTCAGAACCACGCCATGACATCACTGTAGCACCCTCTGCCAGCTTTCCCTCGAGAATCTCATCCCAGCCGATAATCTTGCGGCCATGGTCATTGAGATACTTCTGAACCCTTGCTGTAACATAGTTCTGGAGATACTGCTCGGCGGTATGCTTGGAGTCAGACTTGAGCCCGAGCTCCTTGATACGCTTCTGGCAAGCAGGGCAGGTCGCCCAAGCCTTCTTAGGGCACTCGTCACCACCGATATGAATATACTCTGAAGGGAACATCTCCATAACCTCGTCGAGAACACCCTCGATGAACTCGAAGGTAGTCTCCTTACCAGGGCAAAGAACTTCGTCAGCAATACCCCAAACAGGTCTTACGGTATAAGGACCGCCAGTACATCCAAGTTCAGGATATGAAGTCATGGCAGCAACCATGTGTCCAGGAAGGTCAATCTCAGGAATTACGGTAATACCGAGGTCAGCAGCATAAGCCACGACATCCTTGATTTCCTCCTGAGTATAGAATCCGCCGTAACGTGTATGGTCAAACTCATCCCAATTCTTGCCGATCATAGTGCTGTCTCTCCACGCACCTACTTCAGTAAGCTTAGGATACTTCTTGATTTCGATTCTCCAACCCTGGTCCTCAGTAAGATGCCAGTGGAATCTGTTCAGCTTATAGGCAGCCATCACATCCAGATAACGCTTCACCTCATTCACATCGAAGAAATGGCGGGCAACGTCGAGATGCATACCTCTATAGGCAAAACGAGGCTTGTCCTTGATGGAAACGCAAGGAAGCACCCAATTCGCACCACTTGCGGCAGTCTTTCCGAAATATGCGGCAGGGAGCATCTGGCCGATGGACTGGGTCGCGAAACGGAATCCATCTACAGATGAAGCCTGAATCTTCACACCCTCCGGTGTAACATCCAGATAATACTCCTCAGGAGCAAGTTCCTTATTCAAAACAAATTCGATGCATTTTCCCTTCGCATCAGCATTGACCTCCGTCTTCTTTCCGGTAACGGTAGTCAGTCTCTGCGCGAAAGTGTTGGCCCACTGAAGAGAAGCTTCGTCGAGTGTCGCATCGGCCTTGACAGGCACTCCGGCCACCTTGAACTTGCCGTTCTGCACTTCAATGCTCTCCGGGCATGGGATAATACGAGGTTCAGGAACTTTGGCACAGCTGGCAGCAACGAGGCATACCGATGCCAAGATAGTCACGAGTTTCAAATTCATGATTGTATTTTGTGTTATTGGTTATTTCGCAAATTTAGGCATTAATGCCAGCTTTTCCAAATCGCGCGGAGGCGCAGGAGGAAGGTCAATGCCAACCTGACGGCTCCGTTCAATGCCTGCCGGCGAAGGTCAGGTCAATGCTATTCCGCGGCTGAGAGAGCGAGGCGATATCGACCACGCAGAATACCAAGACAGCCAAGGCCATAGACGCCCAGAAGAACAGTGTGCATTGCAAGTTTGAGGATGACTTTCCCGGCGGAAGCCGTACCGATATTGACTCCAGGGAAGACTAAATCATCGAGCAGCATTGACGCGACACATATCACGGCAATCACCGCGAAAATTGCACAAATCCGCTTCCAGCTATATGGTATCGGATAGTGACGCGCTCCAAGAACCGCACTGATTATAAACATTACGAGATAACTTGCCAAATGTCCGAAAGCCGCTGCCCAGAACGAGAAACGAGGCATGAACAGGACATTGACAATGATAGTAACGACCAGTCCTGCGAGGGTAATCCAGATCGCCATGCCTGTCTTGCCGGAAAGCTTGTACCACATTGAGACATTGAAAAGCATGCCGAGAAGCATGTACGAAAGGAGCATTATCGGCACGACGCCCATGCCAGAGCGGAAATCTTTTCCTATTATCAATGCAAATATGTCGAGATAGAGAAAGACGCCCAGCAGAATAAGTCCGCAGAATGCCGTAAAGTACTCCATTACAATGGCATAGAGCTGTCTGGAGCCTTTATTCTGCGCCCGCTGGAAGAAGAACGGCTCGGCAGCGAAGCGGAACATCTGGATAAACAGGTTCATTATCACTGACAGTTTTACTGCCGCCTGAAAGATACCCAGACTTGACCTCCACGCCTCAGCATTGGTATCCAGATAACGGAACAAAATCCTATCCAGAAAGTCATTGATAATACCCGGAAGGGCAGCCACCATGAGAGGGATGGAGTATGTCAGCATCTGACGGAGGAGTTTGCGGTCGAACTCAAACGAGAATCGGAGAAGGTCCGGAATAAAGAGAAGTCCACAAACAACGCTACTCATCAATATCGCGAATATAACGTATGTGAAATCCGGCGTCGGGGACACGAAATGTCCCATAAATGACGATATATGAGCAGGATACCAGAAGAACAGCACCATATTGGCCACAGTCTCGGTAAGAATCTTCACGGTCTTGAATATGGCGAATTTGAAGGCCTTGTGCTCCTGACGGAGTTTTGCGAAGAGAATCGCGGTGATGCAGTCCAGCGCCAGAATTCCACCCACATATATTATGCAGTTCTCAAATCCCGCATAGCCCAGGGCAGAGGAAATCTGTCCCGAGAAGACTATCATCAATGCCAGGAAGGAGAAGCTTACTCCCGTCACCACGCCCAATGCATTGGAATACACCGCTCTGGGATTCACTCCTTCCTTGTTCGCGAAGCGGAAACATCCGGTCTCCAGGCCAAGTACCAGAACCACCTGAAGCACAGCAATATATGCCATAAATTCCGTAACGACGCCATAACTCGATGTAGTAAGCAGACGCGTATAGAACGGCACGAAAAGAAAGTTGATAATCCTGGCCAGAATCGTACTCAAGCCATAGATGGCGGTCTCCCCCGCGAGTTGTTTCAATGGATTTCCCATCAGTATCTCCTTAAAATTTTATACAAAATTAACGTTGTTTTTGAAAACTTGAAACTTTCTCTTATTTTTGAAGGATGTGACGAAAGTCATGAAGTTCTACAATAGGCGGCAAAACACAAGTAGCCGCATACGGGGCAAATAATTTTTAACGATTACATAGTTATGAAATCTAACATTATTTTCAAATCAATGGTCTGCCTTGCAGCTGCTGCAGTCGCCGTAGGATGCGGCAATCAGAAGAAAAAGGCTGAGGCTGAGAAAGCAGCGGAACAGGCAAGATTGGATTCATTAAAACAAGTCGAAATGATCGAAAAACAGAAAGCAGCAGGAGATCTCATGTCGAGGCTCCCTGAGGAGCCGGTGTTCGATATCGTCACCAGTCTCGGAACCATCAAAGTGAAACTTTACAGCAAAACTCCTAAACACAGGGCCAATTTCGAGAAACTTGCTCTGACAGGATTCTATGACAGCCTTCTCTTCCACAGAGTCATCAACGGCTTCATGATCCAGGGCGGAGACCCATATACGAGAGACACCACCATGGCTGACAAATATGGCCAGGGCGGTCCGGGATATACCATCCCTGCTGAATTCGTTCCTGAATACAAGCATCTTAAGGGCGCTCTTGCCGCTGCCAGAAGAGGCGACGCAGCCAACCCTGCAAAAGAGTCATCAGGCTCGCAATTCTACATCGTCCAGGACGAGAGCACCTGCGCACAGCTCGACGGAGACTACACCGTATTCGGACAGACAGTGGACGGGTTCAATGTCATTGACAAAATCGCGGCCGTACAGACAAATCGCCGCGACCGTCCGGTCACCGATGTCCGCATCATTTCCATCAAAGTAGATCCTGAGTCAATGCCGGCAGCCCCTGCTCCGGCAGCTGACAGCACAGCAACTTCTACTGATACAACAGCGGAAAAATAAAACATTTACTACAAAAGCGCCATTTTGAATAATAAATGGCCAATTTTTACCAACGATTCCTATACTATCGGCACGGATATTGCAATAATTTCAGTCGAATAGTTTTTTCATAGGTTAAGTTTTAGGTTAGAATTGCGTACGGCTTGCGATGTGAATCGCGAGCCGTACATCTTTAATACAGGTACCGGCCGAGACCGGCATCGGCGCCCTGGCAACATTGACCTTAGAGATAAGATACAGTCGGGCCCGGACTTCAGTTCTGCCATCTGACAGAAACAGGAGACCGGGCCCGACTTCAGTTATTTGTTCCGAACTGGCGGAACTATGTTATTGTCATTTCTTGTCTCTGGTAATAGCGAACTCTACCATGTCGAATTCGTCCGCCCCACCGAGAATCTTTCCGGTAGAATCGGTAAATCCATAAGCCATAGTCTGGACTTCATACAATTTCTTGTCCACCTTGAAGAAGGCTGGTGACATGCCAAGGATCTCTTGAGTACCATTGTCGCGAACCGTAGCACTATAGATAACTTTGTCATAATCAGACAAGTAGGTCTTACCTGCATACTGGAGAACACCCATGAATCTGAGCTGGGCCTTGCCCTCCTGTGTTTCTACATCCGAAATGAACTGATTTCCATAGATGTCCATTTTCTTGGTAGCCTTGTTGTATTTTGCTATGAATGGAAGTGTTTCACCAAACGATTCTGCAGACCACCCGTAAACCTTATAGCTGTCATTGACAACAGACTGCTCGATTCGCAGGTTATATGTCAATGGCGTCTTGTAGTCTTTAGATGATTTTCCCGTCACTGTCCAGTTTCCGAGGAATGCAAGATATTCAGCCTCAGGATTGGAGGTGTCAGGCTCTTCGTCAAGAGTAGCGGTAGCCTTCGCGAAATAATACTCACCGTTGTGATTTATCAGTATACCAAAGAAATACTCTGTACCAGGCTCGAGATCATTCATGATTCTGGTAAACGATTTCTTGGATTCCAAATCATCCGCTTCGTTTTCCTGAAGAGGCTGCATAATAAACATAAGGTTCTCTGGTCTGGTAGCAAGCAGTTCTTCCGGAGTTGAAACGCCAAGATCTGCCAATGTCGCATCAAATGTAGCTTTAGGCATCAATGTGGCAAAAACTCTATCAACATTGATATCCCCGAAGTTCTTCAGAGAAACCTGAACCTTCAAAGTGTAATAACTATAGTAATCCTGGGCAGGGCTGTCATACGGAGCCATGTCAATCTTAATTTCAGGCTGAGGGACAGGCGTGGTATATTCCTTGGTCTTGATGAAGGTGTCGCCATCTACAGTAACACCGAGAATAGCAAGAGTATATGAAACGCCAGAGTCAACTCCCCAAGAGTCGGTATAGGTATTGCCTGCACCGAGTGCATACTCATAAAGGAAGTTCTTCAGATCATCACCATAATCCTCGCCGAACTTCTGCTTGAATTGCTCAGTAGGATAGAGATCATAGTAGATGTAGCTGACCTTGCTCTCATCGAATGACATTCTGACAGCAATCTTGTCTGTAGTGACCACCTCGTCGGTAAACGTGATATCACCTTCGCCGTTGCCATAAGGAGGAAGAGTCACCTCTACAGCCTCAGGATTGCCATTCCAGCCTGTCTCACCGTCGATGTAGCTGAACAGCAACACGTATTTCTGGCCTCCAAGCAGTTTGACGGTCTGATTCCTGCGCACGTTCTCATCACCGTTTTTCCATGTAACAGTCTGTGGTCCGGTACCTTCAGAACCATAGTCTGCAAGCATGTTCCAGATAAAGACCTTCAAATCAAACTCTGAACCTTCATCCTCCATAGCCTTGGCAAGCTGATGGTTGAAATACCAACCTTCGAGATATGCATGCTGATATGTCTCGCCGTCATTTACATTGATAGTATATGAAAGGCTTGTCTTAGTAGGCTCGCCTGCGACCAGATGGACAGGAATCGCGGTTGTTGTCACCTTGATGGAATCAGTCTCACTGTAGAGAGCGCCACCCTTTGCCGCAGCAAAGATCCAGTAGGTCTTCTCCGGCTCAAGTTCCTCAAGCGTTACAGAAAGCGGCTGCGTATATTCAGCAGATGTTCCGAGAGAAAAGACATACTCCGGAGTCTGAAGTTTTGCACCCTCCTGAGGGTCATTGGTGCAATAATAGGAAACCACGTCCGCATTGACACCGGTCAACAAGAACGAAATCGTCTTGTCAGCAGCGCTTACAAGCTGGATGTCAACCTTCGGTACCGGAGGTTTCGGAGTCGGATTCTCTTCCTTGCAGGCCAACACTGAGAGTGCTGTCAATGCAACCATGAAGACATTGAATAACTTTTTAATCATTTGTTTAATATTTTAGTTATAAAAACATTCCGGTCAGTCCGACCACAAATATAGGCATTTTTTCCGCACCCGCCGCACATATTGGACTTTTTTGCGAATTTTTTACACTTCTCCGACACCTACATTTCAAAGGAAATTTTGCAGTTACACAGCAATTTTATAAATTTGCACGATTAAATGTCTGACTATAATAATTTTATAATATTTTTATGGCAACAACAGCTGATTTCAAAAACGGAATGTACCTTAATTTCAACGGCAAACCATGCATGCTTGTTTATTTCCAGCATGTAAAGCCGGGAAAAGGTCCAGCATTCGTAAAGACTAAACTTCGCAACCTCGAGAACGGACGTATCCTTGAGAATACTTTCACCGCCGGTGCAAAAGTCGATACTATCAATGTCGAGAGACGTCCTTACCAGTTCCTTTATGAGGATGAGGACGGATTCAACTTCATGCACGAGGAGACTTTCGAGCAGATCCACCTTCCTAAGGATGTCGTAGAGAACGCAGACCTCATGAAAGAAGGACAGCATGTAGAGATGATGTTCGTAGTGGACGAGGAAAGATGCCTCACCTGCGAGCTTCCTACATACGTAACTCTCAAGGTTACTTACACAGAGCCTGCAGTGAAGGGTAACACCGCTTCTACCAGCGCCCTCAAAGAGTGCACACTCGAGACCGGAGCGAAGATCATGGTTCCTCTCTTCATCAACCAGGATGACGTGATCACCGTGAACACCACAGACCGTTCATACGGCCAGCGCGTCTAATCACGAGCACTGTCAATGTTACCCGGCCTGACGGCCCGAGTTCCATTGCCCATCATATAGGCATTTCAAATGTTTGCGGACTCCGCATCATCTGAAATGCTTATTTTCATTTATTCCACCCGCGAAAGTTCCATTCTAGAATAATATTTGCTATATTGTGCTGATTGGGCATAAGCCAAGAAAACTTAAGAGAATTATTGACATGAAAATACTTGTAGTTGATGACGAGAGAGCCATCAGAAACTCTCTGAAAGAGATTCTGTCTGATGAAGGATATAACGTTGACGTAGCGGAAGACGGAGCCACTGCCATTGACATGGCCGAGAAAGAAAGATACGATGTCATTTTCTGCGACATCAAGATGCCGAACATGGAGGGAACTGAGGTCCTGGAAAAGCTCAGGACTGACGGAGTAGATTCTGCAATAATCATGATATCAGGTCACGGCGACATCGACACTGCCGTAGAATGTATCAAGAAGGGGGCTTTCGATTTCATCCAGAAGCCGCTTGACCTCAACAGGATTCTTATCACGATAAAGAACGCTACCGAGCGCACACAAATCATTACCGAAAACACGAACCTGAAGAAGAAGGTCTTCGGCAAGCAGATGATCGGCGAGTCCGCTCCGATTCTCCATTTGCGCGAAATGATAGAGAAGGTCGCCCCGACTGATGCCAGGGTTCTCATCACCGGTCCGAACGGTTCAGGAAAGGAACTCGTGGCCAGAAGCCTTCACCAGCAGAGCAACAGGAGCGCAATGCCTTACATTGAAGTAAACTGCGCAGCCATTCCGTCCGAACTCATTGAAAGTGAATTGTTTGGGCACGAAAAGGGAGCTTTCACCTCCGCCATCAAACAGCATAAGGGCAAGTTCGAGCAGGCTGACGGCGGCACATTGTTTCTGGATGAAATCGGTGACATGAGCCTCGCAGCCCAGGCAAAAGTACTGAGAGTCCTTCAGGAGAAGAAACTCTCCCGCGTCGGCAGTGACAAGGATATCGAAGTGGATGTAAGAGTCATAGCCGCCACCAACAAGGACCTGAAGGCCGAGATAGAAAAGGGCAATTTCAGGGAAGACCTCTATCACCGTCTCAGTGTCATCGTTCTCCACGTGCCGTCCCTGGACGAGCGCAAGGATGACATCCCGCTGCTGGTCAACTATTTCATCGACCAGGTCAGCAACGAATCAGGAATGCAGCCGAAATCCATCAGCGACGAAGCCATGAAGATGCTCCAGAACCGCAGCTGGACCGGAAATATCCGAGAGCTCCGCAACGTAGTAGAGCGTCTCATGATTCTCGGCGGCAATCCCGTCACCCCTCAGGACATAAAAGATTACGTGATTTTCTAAGGGAATCTACATCTCAGACAGTTTGGCGGCTTCTTTGGCCGCCATTATTGCCGCATGCTCTGCGCGGGCCTTCTCGACGGCAGGCGAACGCTTGAGAATGAAGCCGGAACTCAGGTACTTGGTACGGACATCCTCATCGTTTGCCAACTTCTCCGGTGTACCGGACTGGAGAATCGTACCTTCGTAAAGAAGATAGGCCCTGTCAATGATAGCCATCGTCTCACCGACATTGTGGTCAGTGATGATGACACCGATATTCTTGTACTTTAGCTTTGCGATAATATACTGGATATCCTCCACCGCAATCGGATCGACACCGGCAAAAGGCTCATCCAGAAGAATGAACTTCGGGTCAATGGAAAGGGCACGGGCAATCTCGCAACGGCGGCGCTCGCCACCTGAAAGCTGGATACCGAGGCTCTTGCGAACCTTTGAAAGATTGAACTCGTCGATGAGAGACTCCAGACGGTCACGCCTCTCGGCCTTTGTCATATTGGACATCTCCATGACGGACATGATATTGTCCTCCACGGACATCTTCCTGAAGACGGAAGCCTCCTGCGGAAGATAGCCCACGCCCTTCAGAGAGCGCTTGTACATAGGCAAATCCGTAATATCCTCATCATCAAGATATATCCTGCCTCCATTCGGAACAATCTGTCCCGTAATCATATAGAAGCTTGTAGTCTTACCTGCTCCGTTAGGTCCGAGGAATCCCACGATCTCTCCCTGCTGCACCTCCATCGACACACCCTTCACGACAGTCCTCACACCATATTTCTTTACAAGATTTTCACAACGAAGTTTCATCTTTTCTAGTATTTACTTGACATCCAGGTCAAAATCCTTGACCAGATTCTCGATTTCCTTATTAGCGGCCATCATCGCCTTCGCCTTGTCTTCCGGCATATAGACCTTTTTCTCAACTTTCTCTTCAGGCAGGACCTGTACGCCGAGCCTTACCCCGGTACTTTCCGTCAGACGCTGAAGTTTTCCTTCAAGTTCACGTAGAAGTTCCTGCTCCACCCAGTTCTTCTGGGCTACATTCTGCACAAAGAACTCCAGGAGCTTGTATGAGCCCTTGTCCGAAACTACCACACCGGTAGATTCCAGAGTGGAATACAGCCTCGGTCTTGACTTGTACTCAGGCGGAAGTTTCTTCCATGCATCCTTGATTTCCTGGTCATCAGGAATCCTTCCGGACAGTCCACGGTTATCTGCCACGACTGTCTCCTTCTGATCAGTGGCCTCCTCTATCGCATCCAACGACAATGAAGCCGCCTTGGAAGCACGTTTTCTTCTCGGAGCCGGCTGAGGGGCCGGACTTTCAGCAGATGCAGTTTCCGTGACGACAGGTGCCGGAGTCTCCGCGGCAGGCGCCTCATCCTGAGCAACTTGCGGAGCCTGAGGAGTCTGAACTGTCTGAGCCGGCGACTGGGTCTGTGCTTCAGCATTGACAGAAACCGGTGCCTGAACCGGCTGGGACGCGGTCGCGGTCGCCTTAGTAGGCTGGGCCACCTGAACCGGCTGTGGCGCAGGCTGTTTCAATGATACCGGACCTCCGGTAAGGAAGCACAGTTTCATCAATGCGAATTCGATATGCAGACGGGGGTTTATGCTCTCCTTATAGCCGGCCTCACACTGTGAAGTCACGGCAAGCGCATCATAAATAAACTGCAGGGAGCACCTGTCCGCCTGCTCTTTATATTTAAGTTTCAATGAGTCAGGGAATTCCAGCAAAGAATCCAGGGCACCGCTTTTGGCCACCATCAGATTTCTGAAATGGGTACTTAGAGATGACACGAAATACAGCGCATTGAAACCCTTGGAGAGGATGCTGTCGAACTCCAGAAGCGCGGCAGCGTAATCATTTGCCAGCATCGACTCGGTAAGGCGGAAAGAATACTCATAGTCCAGGACATTGAGATTCCTTATGACATCCTCATACTTGATGTCAGAGCCGCAGAACGCGACAGTCTGGTCGAATATGGTGAGCGCGTCACGCATCGCTCCGTCGGCCTTCCTGGCCACGATATGGAGGGACTCGTCATCGACATTGATATTTTCCTTGGTGGCGATAGCCCTGAGATTGCGGACAATGTCAGGGATGCTTATGCGGTTGAAGTCATAAGTCTGGCAACGCGAAAGGATGGTCGGCAGAATCTTATGCTTCTCGGTAGTAGCCAGAATGAAGATGGCGTGTGCAGGCGGCTCCTCAAGAGTCTTGAGGAAGGCATTGAACGCGGACTGAGAAAGCATGTGGACCTCGTCAATGATAAACACGCTGTACCTTCCGATCTGCGGAGGAATCTGCACCTGCTCCATCAATGCCTTGATGTCATCGACGCCATTGTTGGAGGCAGCGTCAAGCTCGTGGATGCAGTATGAGCGTCCCTCACGGAAAGAGACACAGGACTCACACTGGCCACACGGCTCCATGTCAGCAGTAGGATGCTCACAGTTTATAGTCTTGGCAAAGATTCTCGCCGCACTTGTCTTACCCACACCTCGCGGCCCGCAGAACAGATAGGCATGCGCAAGTTTGCCTCTCACGATGGAATTCTTGAGAGTGCGGACTATATTGTCCTGCCCTATCAGGTCCTCGAAAGAATCAGGACGATATTTTCTGGCAGAAACTATGTATTGCGAACTTTCTGGCATATATCAAGTTATTTCATCCGGCATATGACCGGATACTACAAATGTACGTATAAATAATCAAAAACAGGTTCCAAAGTTTCTGGAAAATTACTAAGTTTGTAAAAAATGAAATGATATGGCACCTGCATTGAAATATATCGTTAGAGCGATAAAATACTTCTTCTACTTCAGTATCATCATGATTGTCATCATGTCCATCCTCGTCCTTGCCCACGTGGTGGACGGAAACATCGAGACGATGTTCCGTGACGGATACAATTCCCTCTGGGAAATAGGCCTGATGTTTGCAGCAGTTTCAGCGGTATATCCGGTCTTCGGTTTCGTAAAGAAATACGCAGTGATACCTGGAGAATACAGCGAAATCCGCCCGACCGTCATCAAGTACATGGAGTCGAAAGGATACACGTTAGAACACGAGGAAGGCGAAAACATGACATTCCGCAACAGACTGTTCATCAATAAGTTGAGCCGAATATACGAAGACAGGATTACATTCACCAGAGAACTCGGCGGTTTCTCGGTAGAGGGCCTCAGGAAAGATACGATACGTATCATCTACGGCCTCGAGAACGCATTCAGAAGCGAATAACCCGCGGGGACCCGCGTCCCTGCACAAACCATAACAGATATGAATGAAGCATTAAAGACTGTCGCCAGATTTTCCGACCCGATGAGTGCGGAAATCACTGCCGGTATGCTTAATTCAAACGGCATCCCGGCTGAAGTTTTCGGTCAGACATCATCCTACCCGTCCATCAATGCTGCCATCGACAGCATCGAGGTAAAGGTCAATGCCGATGATTACGAATCAGCCAAGAAGCTTTTGGCCGCAAATGAAAGTGCGGAGTAGAACTCCTCTCCGTAAGCTGCTATAAGAGGTTCGCGTAGAAATTCATATACGCGGACCTTTTCTTTTTTGCCCTTCTCGAACGCGTCCTTGCAGATATCCCACCTGTGCAGGTTCAATGCATGTTTCCCATTGGAAAGTTCCGTCACACGTATCGGATAGAGCCAGCATGATATCGGCTTGCGGAACTTGCATTTGCCGGCGAACCAGCTGCGCTCTATGGCACAGAAACAGTTCTTGTTCTCATCGAAAAGAGTATATGCACATTCCTCGGTTCCGGGACAGAGAGGAGTCACGATATCCCCGTCAATGTCAATGTTGAAGAAGCCCTTTTCTTCGATTACCTTCCGTCCTGTCTCCTGCATGAGCGGAGAAAACACAGGATAGGCCTCCTCGATTTTCTCTATTTCTTCTTCCTTCATAGGAGCCCCGCTGTCTCCGATGATACAGCAGCAGCCCTTGCACTTTTCATAATCACAGGCAAAGTATTCAGTAATGACTTCCTCTGAAACGAGACAGTCCCCTATCTCGAAAATTGTTCCGAATCTGTTATCTTTCATTGATTTACATTTTTTAGTAATCCTTAAAAAATAACTTGGTAATCTTTGCTCGTCTTTTCGGTCTATATTCCTTTTTTCATCAGTCGTGTACGTCCAGTACACTCCTTCTTCGGAAAAGAAATCTATCCTCGAAAATCCTTCACAAATCTTTACCATCTTATTTTTTCATGCTTACTTAAGCGAATCAGCAGGCGGCACGATGATCATTGTACTGTCAGCATTGACGGAAACCGAATCACGCTGCTGGATCATCAGCGAATCTTTGGCTTGGACTGATGTCGAATCTGACGCGATTGTCGGCATTTCTCCGTCAGGAAGCACAAGTGTCTTCACACTTTCCTCGAGTTTCAACGGCTTAGGCAGGAACGGTATCAGTTTCCGGAATTTGGCCGAATCGAGCCAAGAAGGCCTGCAGGCGGTCGTGTCAATGCCGAGTACTCGGAATCCGTCAAGGGCAATGCCCAGAGAATCGGCTGCCGGCACAAGCTTTATGTCAATGTCATCATGCACCTCAGGAGCTGTAATTTCCAGGCCTCTATCCTTTTCCGGCTTCTTCTTGACCGCACATGAAGCAGTCCTTCCTGAAGCCATGAGGCCAAGCACATTATTCACCGTCTCCACGGTAACATCATTGATTTTTTCCTTATATCTTGTCACAAGATCTTTTCCGTAGGAGTATCGCAACACCAGCATTGACATTATCATGTCAGGATCGGTAAGTCTCGCCTCGATGGATTTCTGGAGGATGGACCTATAGACCGAAATGTCTGATGCTGAGACAGATGCATTGTTCAGTGTACTGCGTAGTCTCGATACAACTTCTTCGACGGAGTCTATCTGGACAAGTGACGCAGGAATTCCCGGACGCCATGACATTGACGCATGCAGTCTGAAATTGAACCTTTCTTCAGGGAACATCACGAAATCCCAGGATGATGTGCCGTTCCAGCCGCATTCCGCAAGGGTTCTGGACATTTCGTCCTGAAGGGCCATCGCTGCGACATATGAGGACATGAAGTTCGCTGCGGTATAGGTCAATGGTGCAGAGACCCCGAATTCAAGTTCGTCACTATCTCCGATTTTCACCATGGAGGCATTGCCTGAGCCGGTCTTGAACTGAACACGGGACCTGAATGTGGATACCTTTTCCGTACTGAAACCGCCCAGGTCGCGGCAAAGGTCCTTTTTCAATGAGAATTCGTCGAAGTCTCCAACGATGATAAGCACACCGTCGTTCATCTTAGAGAACTCGCCGGCATAGAACTTCTCAGCACGTTTCTGGAAATCGTCAGCCAGTGCCATAGGGCGCTTATATGAGGAGCAAGTGTTGGAAGGGAACATGAGACTATCCAGGGAGGCAACCATGGAAGTCCCCCTCAACATCCTGATTTCCTGACATTTGCGGTAATAGTCATAAGCACCTCTGTTCATGCTCCTGTTTTCGGCGAGGGAATAGAGGGAGCGGAGCAGAAGATGGAGTTTGGAAGAAGGTGCGGCACCGCTGATTCTGAAATCAGACATAGTGACCTCTCCTTTCATTGATATTCCATTGGCAGACAACATGTCGGCGAACTGCCAGCAGGTCTGCCCCGGGACGTCGTACAGGCCGAGCATGTCCGAGACATACGCACCCTCTCCAGGCTTCAGTCCCGGCACAAGTGAATAGCCGCCTTTCAGCAGCCACATGTAGTGGAACATTCCGGTCTTCGGAAGATTCTTGAAGATGACTCTGAGACCGTTGTCGAATGTCCAGACCTGTCCGCCCGAAAGGGGCTCCGGTGCAGTCGTCTTGATTTTCAGCTTGGAACCGGATTTCTTAAGTTTCAATGTATCACTGCAACTGACATTGTAAGGAGCGGCAATCTTGGTTATCCACGACTTCGAGAACACCTTTCCTATATCTTCCTTGGCAGATGTCCTGCACTCCAATGTCAGATTATGATTCTTGTCGAGCAGGGCAAACACGAAGTTGTTGAAGAGTTTGGCACCGAGGTCATCCTGAATGTTCTTGGTCAGGAAGAAATCCATGCTCTTGGCAGCGGATGCCAGAGACGAGCCATAGAGATATGATGAAATGCACTGGTCAATATAGCGGGTATTGTTTATGACGTCTCCGCTGTAATCTCGCTTCATGTTCATTATCAGCTCATTCTGGGCGTCCCTATACTCCTCGGGAACTGCGCCGTAAGTATCGAGATTTGCCAATGTCACTGAAAGCACCGCTGCGGCTTCCCTGAGATACTTGTCGGATGTCACTATCTCGATGCGGTACTTTTCATTGTCTCCGGTATCCTTGCTGCTGACATAGGAATATTTCACGTCAGCCACAGGGATGTCGGCAGCCCTCAGTGCTTTTGCTAACCGCTTTTTCAATATGATGCCAAGTTCCGATGCGAATTTCTGTGACACAAGAGGCTGCACAGTATTCATATTGCCCTCTGGCGTCCTCGGCGACGAGTATTCCACAGCCACGTACGACAAGCCTTTGACATCAGACTCGAGGTATCTGTATATTGGAGCCGATGAACTCTTCCATCTGTATGGTTCACGCGGTTCAGGAGTCTTGCCCTTGGTCACCAGCATTGACAGCATGTTCATCTTGTTCAACACGGCACCGGCATCGACATCTCCGGAAATCACGATTGCGCGGTTCTGCGGGGCATAGCCTCCTCCGATGTAGTCCGCCTGCATCCCGATTATGTCGAACACCATGAGCAGGGTGGAGTCCACGATGTCTTTCGATCGTGAAAGTTCCAGACCCGAGAACCTGTATATGGTAGCGTCAGGATAACTTTCCACGTATCCGGAAGGTCCTGGCCAGATGCAGTTTCTGGAGAGATAACTGAACGGCGTATCCGAACGGAAATGAGGCAGCATTGTCAATGCCCCCATCGCGTGGACGGCGGTGGAGCCTGCGGTCAACGGTGTCTCGTCCCCGAATCCGCTTTTCTGGACCAAAGCGATGTCGGCCTTGCCCTTCTCCGTGTGATTGGTGACAAGGTAGTAGGCTATACCGTTATCCAGCATGCCTGTCTTTATCTGCGGTGCGACTGGAAGTGACGGGAGGTCCGCCGCTGGCATCATTATTGAAATGACCAGCAGGGCGACTGTTAAAAGGATTCTGTATATATTGTTCGTCATAATCAAGGTAACTTATGCAAAATTAAGATATTTTTATTATTTTTGCCTAAATGCATTTAAGGATATGCACTACTTACTAATGCAATTCCATCGGATGCATACATCAAAAACTATACGAAAAACAACTAAAAACATTGATAACATGAAAAAAATCGTTCTAGCAATGGCGGCTTTCGCCTTCTCATTCGGCGTAATGTCCGCACAGGATTTGGCAACAGCTACTGCAACTTACAACAGCGGTGCAGAGGCTCTCACAATGGGTAACAAGACCAGCGCATTGGAGTATTTCCAGAAGGCTCTCACAATGGCCCAGTCTCTCGGCGATGAGGGCGCCGACGTAGTTACAAACTGCAAGAGCGCCATCCCTTCAGTTATTCTTTCTATCGGAAAAGACTTCTACAACAATAAGGACTTCACAAACGCAAAGGCCAAATTCGAAGAGGCAATCAAGGTCGCAGGAGAGTATGGCAATACAGATATCGTTGATGAGGCTACCGGTCTCCTTCCTACAGTCGCAAAGAGAATCGCTCTCGGCAAGGTCAATGATGCCATGAAGGCCAGAGATGTCGCAGGCGTGCTCGCAGCATACGAAGAGGCTATCGCCATCGACACCACAGATGCAAACACCGCTCTCAAGTATGGCCAGTTCCTCGGCAACGCAGGCAAATATGACGATGCAGTGAAGTATCTCGAGATGGCTGCCCGCAATGGTCAGGAAGCCAACGCCAAGTCAGTTCTTTCTACCACATTCCTCAAGAATGCAGCTGCCCAGCTCAAGGCCGGAAAATATGCAGACGCAGTAGAGCTTGCAGAGAAGGCCAACAGCTACAAGGAGAACGCTCAGGCATATCTCGTTGCAGGTCAGGCTTCCCAGAAGTCCAGCAAGAATGCCGACGCCATCAGCTATTTCGAGAAATATCTCGAGGCTGCTCCTACAGCAAAGAATGCAGGTGCAATCGCTTTCACAGTAGGTGCTCTCTATCAGCAGGCAGGCAACAAGGCCAAGGCTCTCGAATATTACAAGAAGGTCGAGAACGACCCTCAGTTCGGTGCTCAGGCAAAGCCGCTCATCGCTTCTCTCAGCAAATAATTACAGCCGGGTCCGCTTAGGCGGAGGCCTGACTTCCTAAATAATCACAACATGACTGATCTGGAACTTCTGGCTCCGGCAAAGAATATAGAAATCGGCATCGCGGCAATAGACTGCGGTGCCGATGCCGTCTATATTGCAGGGCCGGCATTCGGCGCCAGGCAAGCGGCAGGCAACAGCATGGATGACCTTGCTGCCCTCTGCAGGTACGCCCACAAATTCGGGGCACGCGTCTTCATGACATTGAATACCATATTGTTCGATGATGAACTGGACGAGGCATATTCGCTGATGTGCCAGGCGGAAGACTCCGGCATCGACGCCATCATCGTCCAGGACCTTTCAGTCATGCGCATGGCAGACGGAGGCCCGGACGGGAATGGACGGAGACTAGGGATTCCGCTTCATGCTTCTACCCAATGCGCCATAAGGGATTCAGAGAAAGCCCTGTTCTATAAGCAGTTGGGGTTTTCGCGACTGGTACTGGAAAGGGAACTTTCACTCCTGGATATACGTAAAATCAAAGAGGCCACAGGCTGTGAAATCGAATTCTTCATACATGGCGCGCTCTGCGTATGCTACAGCGGCCAATGCTACATGTCAGAGTGCATTTCCGGCCGCAGCGCAAACCGCGGAGAGTGCATACAGGCATGCAGGTCGCTCTACAATCTTGTGGATTCTTCCACCGGAAAGGTTCTGGTCAGAAACAAGGCACTCCTTTCGCTCAAGGATTACAATCTCCTGGACCGCGTAGAGGACCTCGCGGAAGCTGGCGTTTCTTCTTTCAAAATCGAAGGACGTCTCAAGAACATCTCCTATGTCCGCAACACCGTAACTGCATATTCAAGAGCCCTCGACAAACTGGTAGTTTCTCATCCGGACAGGTACAGACGCGCGTCTTTCGGCCGCATCCAAGGAGGCTTCACACCGGATCTTGCCAAGACTTTCAACCGCGGCTACACCGAGTTGTTCCTCGACGGTCACCGAGGAATGTGGTCAAGCATGGACACGCCCAAAGGAATGGGAGAAATCGCAGGTGTGGTCAAGTCCATCGTGCCTTGCGGCAAGAATGAAGTTATCATTACCCTGAAGCCTAATAGCCCGGCAGGTTCAGCGCCGGCATCCAAGAACAGCCACAACAACTCCGGAACAGCATCCGCTGTCTCGCTTTCCAATGGTGACGGATTCGCATTCACATCTGGAAACGGCGAAATCATCGGATTCAGGGGCGATGTATGTTCCGGCCAGACCATCAGGTGCAAAAAAGTTGCTGGTCTTTCAGTCGGCACACTCCTCTACAGGAACATCAGCGCCACATTCGAAAAGACATTGTCCGCCACAAATTCCGAACGTCTCATCGATGTCAATGTCAATGTCAGCCTGTCGGGATGCGCAAATTCCGGCTATATACTAACGGCCGATGCCGTATCCGAGGACGGACGCAGTGCCAAGGTTTCCGTCAATGCAGGTAATGAATCCGCAGGCAACGTAGAGAGAATGAAATCCATCATTTCCAGCCAGTTAAGCAAAACTTGCGGAGATTTTTCATTCCACACGGACATATCCTACGAGTTTCTCAACGTAGAAACAGAAGACGGCTCCATCCCATTCATGAGCGCAGCTTTTCTCAATGACATAAGACGCAGACTCTCTGATGAGTTCGGAAAAGAGCCTGTCCATTCCCGGGAAATGCTGAATCTGCGCGACATACAGTCGCCAGACAATGATAATCCACAGATACTGAACAAGTTCCCCAGCCAGCAATCATTGTCTCGGGAAAGTTCACAGTTCCCGCCACGTCATCTCTCATACAAATTCAACATCGCCAACAAACTTGCCAAAGAGGCTTATCTCTCCCACGGGGCCGATTCCGCCGATAGCGCATACGAGATTGTCCACAATGAGGACGCGGAACTCATGCGCACCAGATACTGTATCAGATACGAGCTTGGCCAATGTCTCAAGATGAAACCTAAGGGGACTCCTTTCCCAGCCAGACTCCACCTTGAGAACAACGGACAGGTCTTCCCTCTCCAGTTCGACTGCTCAAACTGCGAGATGGTAGTAAAGATGAAGTGACCCTCTGATTTTACAAAAGGGAAAAGGTCAGCTCGACATCACCGAAACGCCCTGCAACACCATCATATTTTTCAAGATATGGTGCGGACAGTTGTCCACGCCAGACAATGTCATCACGCGAATTGAATGGTAGAGCGACTTCAAATCCGTAGCTTTTGGACTTAATCTTTACACAGGCGGAACATTTCCATTCGGTTCTGGTGCCGCCGTCATCCTCCGTCAGCATAAATGCTATATTCTCCAGCTGGTCAGTCCATTGCGATACGAGAACGACATTCATAGGGATAGTCTTCCCCATCTGGCTGCGTTTCACGACAAGCATAAAATCAGTAATCCTGGGCGAGTAGAGTTTCAATTCCGCCTCTGTGCTTGCAGTAAAGTCCTCGACACTGCCGCATTTTATGAAAAACTCGGAAGCGCCTGCAAACCAACAGTCATAATTACGTCTCATCTTGAAATCATGAAGAACAAGTGTCCGGAATGCACCTTTCTGGACAGCCGCAGTAGCCGAAGCCTCAGCGCACTCCAGTCCAGAAGACGGACGCACCGTGATGGAGCCGCCTCCAGTCCCCCACTCCGGATCTTTTCTTCTATGCACTTCCATGGACGTGAATCCACTGTCACTATTACGGTTGACCACCCAGACAGGATGTGAAGCAGCCATCTCCTCATCCACGACGACGGCTTCCACCTTACGGTTTCCCTCCGAATCAATAAAAAGACGATATCCGACGTTGGCCTCAGCCCCATTACCCGGGTCGAAAGTAACTATCGGCCATTCCTTCCCGTCCCAGTTCCGATAATAAGGCCAATATATCTGCATGTTGGACTTTTCCAAAGCATCCAGATACTCTTCAGGAGAAAGCACACTTCCGTCAGAAGATTTGGTGCGAGTGGACAACTGCTCGGCTATCAGCTCCTTGAGAGGCCTTGAATAGCTCCTGGTCGACATTGACTTGCCCATAGCCTCATCTCCCACACCGGTCCCCGGTACAGAAAGCAGGTCCCGCATCATATATTCCTCATCGTATCCATTGCCGTCAGATGAGGATACGGCATCATGGACTTCCGTCATCTGGTCAGTTTCTATAGGAAGGGCCGACAGCAGTTTCGCCACGTCCTCCAGCGGAATGATTCTGGCTTCAGGGTCATTGATTTCCCCTGTATGGTCTACATGTTCACAACTGACCGGAATAGACAGGACAGCCAGAACCAGAAATAGTAATTGTTTCATAAGCATCTCATTTTTAATCATTTACTCACCAAGATTCCGAACATCAGGAATCAAATCTTCATCTGCAAAGTGAGCCATAAAAAACCATTTTCAAAAAATGAAATTGCTTTTTCTGAAAAAACGGCCTCTCAGACATCTGAGAGACCGTTTTCATTTCACCTTTTCATCAAGATTTGCAGCAAATAACTTTAGCAAACCTTTACTTATGATAAAAGACATACCTGTTCTTGTCGTACAGGTCCTTGACTATCTCAGTATGAGTATAGCCGGCTTCGCGGAAGACAGCCTCGGTCTGAGGCGCCAGACTTTCATTGACCTCGACAAAACCGAGCCCCTCAGGGGTCAGGAACCGCTGGCTCCATCTCGCGACTGCGCGATAGAACACGAGAGGGTCGCCATCCGAGACGAACAGGGCCAATGCCGGTTCATAATCCAGCACATTTTTCCTCATGTCCTTCTTCTCCGACTCCATGATGTATGGCGGATTGCTGAGGACGATATCGAATGGATGAACAGGGAAATCCTGCTCCGTATCGAGCACATCAGCCTTGAGAAATTCAGGTTTCGAAGCACCTGTAGCCTTGATTTCCGAGGAAAAATCCTGACCTGACGCCACGGCAAGGGCATTGTCGGATATGTCCACTGCGGTCACCTTGCAGCCGGGAACGGCCAATGCCATTGTCCAGGCAATGCATCCTGAACCGGTGCACAAATCCAGGATTCTGACAGGTACGGCATTCTTGCCGTATGGAATTCTCATTCGGGATATTCTGGAAGCCGTCTTGATGGCATCACGGCACAGGAGTTCAGTCTCGGGACGAGGAATAAGCACGTCTGGAGTAACATTGAACCTGCGCCCATAGAAATCCGCCTTGCCCAGGACATATTGGATCGGCTCACCCGCACGGAGCCTCTCCATCGCCGCCGACAGAAGCGGCAGTTTCTTCTCATCGATCTGATACTGAGGCTCTACGATATGGGTATATCTCTCTGTACCAAGTATATCTTCACACAACATCAGGACAATGGACCTCGCCTCCGTTTCAGGGTACAACGATTCCAGAGCCGTGACGCTCTCTTTCACAAAATCAACTAGCAACATATCGATTTCTTATGAGTTCTCGATTACGTCTGTAAGGAATTCAGTCACATCAAGCCCAGCAGCTCTTACCATTTTCGGTACAAGAGAAGCGCTGGTCATGCCCGGGATGGTATTGACCTCAAGGAAATAGAGGCCGTCTTCGGCAAGGATATAGTCCATTCTCACGATGCCGTTGCATCCGAGATGGGTATAAATGCGCTCCGTAACTTTCTGAATCGCGGATGACTGAGCCTCAGATATAGGTGCAGGGCAAATCTCCCGGCTGTTTCCGTTGTATTTCGCGTCATAGTCGAAATACTCGTTGTCAGTAAGAATCTGAATGACCGGAAGCGCCTTTACATGGCCGTGCGACGTGTATGCCGCACAGGTAAACTCCTCGCCCACGATAGCTTTCTCTACGACCACGGCCGGACCCTCCGAGAAAGCGAAATTGACTGCAGAGGCCAATGCGTCAGCTTCTTTCACCTTACTGATTCCGAAACTTGAACCGCCGTCAGTAGGCTTCACGAAAAGCGGAAGGCCGAGACGTGCCACTGCATCCTTCGCAAAAGCATTGACATCCATTCCTTTACGTACGAAGGCATCAGGCGCGAGCTTCACATAGTCAGCATCGCGGAGATAGCTTTTGCATGAGTATTTGTCGAATGCGACAGCCGATACGAAAGCGCTGCAGCCGCTGTGAGGGATTCCGAGCATTTCGAAATATCCCTGCAGAAGTCCGTTTTCGCCCGGAGTACCATGCTGCATGATATATACGAAGTCAAACTTAATTTTCTCGCCATAGACATTGACAGAAAAATCATTCTTGTCAATCTGAGGCCTCGCCTCTTCAGGGAACGGGACCCTCATGGAGTTCTTTTTCCTGTAGGCCACCAGTGACCACACTCCGAAACGCGCGAAAATTTCATACACGTCATATGCGGTATCGTCAATCCTGGATGCCGTAAATTCTCCACTTCTGCAAGCGACCTCCCACTCAGAAGAGTCGCTGCCATAAATCACTGCAATAGTGTTATATTTTCCCATTGTCTATATGTTTTATGTCTAGTCAAAATAATAATCAGCCTCGCTCTTGGCCTTGCCCTCGGCATCTTCATCGCCACCACTGCAGCTCAGGTCAATGGTCATGCCGGCCGGGGCGACGAATCTGTCGGATTCTGAAATGCCTAATGTGCCGTCTTTCAGAACTTTCTTCATGAAAATACCCCAGATAGGAAGTGCCATGTTCGATCCGCTTCCCAATGCCAGAGCCTGGAAGTGCACCTGACGGTCTTCAGCACCGACCCAGATACCGGCAGTGATGGACGGGGTATAACCGATAAACCATCCGTCGGCATTGTCATTGGTGGTACCTGTCTTTCCTGCGATTTCGCCTTTCAGCTGGTAAACCGAACGGAGACGTGCACCTGTACCATTATTGATAACGCCCTGCATGAGGTTCTCCATGAGATATGCGGTCTGCTCACTGATGGCCTCGCGCTTCCTGTTGCTGAATTCGCCGAGGACATTGCCCTGGCTGTCTTCAATCCTTGTCACAAACTGAGGAGCGATATAGACTCCGCGTGAAGGGAAGGTATTGTATGCCGCAACCATTTCATACAGAGAAAGATCTGCAGGTCCGACGCAGAGAGAAGGGACAGCGTCAATGTGACTCTGTATTCCCATCGCACGCATCATGTCAGCCATGGCCTCAGGGCCGAGCTGTTTCATCAGGTATGCTGAAATATTGTTGGAACTGTGTGTCAATCCCCATTTGAGAGTTACTGTCTTTCCGATCCAGATGTCCTTGTCCGTACTTCTCGGAGTCCACTCATTGTCGCCCACGATGAAAGTCTGAGGGACATTGACAACCTTGGTGCAAGGCGTCATGCCGGACTGCATCGCGAGGGTGTAGAGGAACGGCTTGACAGTAGAACCGATCTGACGTTTGCCCTGACGGACATTGTCATACTTGAAGTATCTGTAGTTCGGTCCGCCGACGTAAGCCTTGATCTGTCCGGTCACAGGCTCCATAGCCATGAATCCGGCACGGAGGATAGACTTGTAATATCTGATGGAATCGTCCGGGGTCATCGTAGTGTCAATGTAGCCTTTCTTGTTCCATGCGAAAAGTCTCATCTTCACAGGAACGGAGAAACTCTTCAGGATCTCACTCTCGGAAGCGCCTTCCTTCTTCATGAGTCTGTATCTGTCGCTCCATCTTCTGGCCTGTTTCATCACATAGTCTCTGGTGTCCTTATCGACATCATTGGAGAAAGGCTTGTTCTTCTTGGAGCGGAGGTCTCGCTCGAAACTCTTCTGAAGGTTTTTGCCAAGATGCTCAGCCACAGCCTCTTCCGCATACTTCTGCATCTTATAGTTTATGGTGGTATAGATTCTGAGGCCATCCTTGTCGAGATTATACTGGGAGCCGTCCGGTTTCCTGTTCTTGTTCAGCCAGCCATAGATGCCGTCATCAGCCCAGCGGAGTGAATCCGCAGTGTAGTCCTCTTTATATGTATATCTGGACTTCACCGGCTTCTCAGCGTTCATGACACGACGGAGCATATCCCTGAAATATGGCGCAAGTCCGGAATTGTGGTCCTGCACCTGATATGACAGCGTGATAGGAACCTGCTGGATGGAATCCGACTCGGCTTTTGTAAGATAGCCGGCCTTCTCCATCTGACTGATAACGAAATTCCTTCTGGAAAGAGACTTGTCAGGATGGAGTGCAGGATTGTATCTTGTAGGCTTGTTTACCATGCCGACAAGTGTAGCGCTCTCTTCTACAGTGAGTTCCGCGGGGTCCTTCGCAAAGAAAGTCTGGGCCGCAGCCTTGACACCATAGGCGCTGCTGCCGAAGAATATGGCATTCAGGTACATGTCCAGAATTTCATTCTTGGTATAGTCACGCTCAAGTTTCACGGCGGTAATCCACTCCTTGAGTTTTATCCAGACCATCTTCACCTTGGAAAAACCCGGAATTCTGCTGGAAACATCGGTACGCGGGTACAACGTCTTTGCAAGCTGCTGGGTGATGGTACTTCCGCCGCCCTGACTGGAATCGCTCAGGAGCAAGGTCTTCACAAGCACTCGGCCAAGACTGGGAAAGTCAATGCCGGAGTGGCTGTAGAATCTGACGTCTTCCGTAGCGACCGCAGCCTGGATGAGATATGGTGACAAATCTTCGAATGCCACATAAGAGCGGTTCTCT
>FR890658.1:26078-35170 GCA_000435075.1 Bacteroides sp. CAG:770
ACATAAGAGCGGTTCTCTATATGAAAAGTGGTAAGTATCTGCCCGTCGTCCGCTATCACTTCGGTAGCCAATTTGCTGTCCGGGTTCTCCAGTTCAGCAAAAGAAGGGATGTCGGCAAACGCCCACACCAGAAGCAGCATGAACAGAAACAGGGCTATAGGTGCTGAAAAAATAATCCAGAACCATTTCACACATTTTTTTCTTGTATTCTCAGTCATAATCCTTTCGTCTTCAAAAAGACAAAATTACACAGAAAATTTGGAATATATCCTTATTTGTTCTTTACTTTGCACTCCGAAAAACAAAAAACTGAAAACCATGGAGGGGAATCTTGTTATAGTCGAGTCTCCGGCAAAAGCCGGCACAATCCAGAAATTTCTGGGTAAAGATTACATTGTAAAGCCGAGCTTCGGTCACATCAGAGACTTGCAGGACAAAAAGTTAAGTGTAGATGTAGAACATGGCTTCCAGCCGGAATACGTCATTCCGGCCGACAAGAAGAAAGTCGTATCAGAACTTAAGAAACTTGCATCCGAGGCACAGACAGTGTGGCTCGCATCCGATGAGGACCGGGAGGGAGAAGCGATCTCATGGCATCTCTATGAAACTCTCGGACTCAAGAAAGAAAACACCAAGCGAATCGTATTCCACGAAATCACCCAAAATGCGATTCTCCACGCAATCGAGACACCTAGGGACATTGACATGAACCTTGTGGATGCCCAGCAGGCCCGCAGGGTCCTGGACAGGCTCGTAGGTTTCGAACTCTCACCTATCCTCTGGAGGAAAATCCAGCCGAAGCTTTCTGCCGGTAGGGTGCAAAGCGTCGCTCTCCGCCTAGTCGTGGACAGGGAGAGGGAAATCATGGCCTTCCAGAAGGAGCAGTATTACAAGACTGACGCTGTCTTCCATCCGGAAGGAACCGCCGCCAATGTAAAGGTCAATGCTACCCTGGATACCAGGTTCAAGGGCATTGATGAGGCCCGCAAGTTCCTTTCCGACAATACTGATGCAGAATTCAGCATCAGCAGCATTGACAAGAAAGAAGGAACGAGGACTCCGGCAGCTCCGTTTACCACTTCGACGCTCCAGCAGGAGGCGGCACGCAAGCTGAAGTTCCCGGTAAGCCTGACCATGCGCATCGCACAGGGACTTTACGAGAGAGGTCTCATAACCTACATGAGAACTGACTCCACCAATCTTTCAGGACTCGCACTCGGCACTTCCAAGGACTTCATAGTAAGCAATTTCGGAGAGGAATACTCCAAGCAGCGCCAGTACAAGACCCATTCCAAGGGTGCCCAGGAGGCGCATGAGGCCATCAGACCTACCTATATATCAAATACTGATATCGAGGGAACGCCTCAGGAGAAAAAGCTGTACAACCTCATCTGGAAGAGGACCATCGCTTCACAGATGGCAGATGCCAGACTGCTCAAGACGGACATCAAGATTTCGTCAGACAAGAGAAGCGAGAAATTCGCAGTCCAGGCAACCCAAGTGGTATTCGACGGATTCCTGAAAGTCTATATGGAAAGCTCTGATGACCAGCAGGATGACGAGGAGGTAATGCTTCCTGAACTCCACGTTGGAGACAAGATGACTCCGCTCGGATTCACTTCAGACTGCAAATTCACATCGGCTCCTTCAAGATATTCCGAGGCGACATTGGTCAAGAAACTTGAGGAACTCGGCATCGGCCGTCCTTCTACATACGCACCGACCATCACCACCCTCACCACCGGACGCGGCTATATCGTGAAAGGCGACAAGGAGGGAGAGAAGATTCCGGTAGTGTGCCTGTCAATGAAAGGAGGCGTCATTACAGAGACTGCCAAGACTGAAACCGTCGGCGCGGAAAAAGGCCGGCTCCTCCCACAGGAAATCGGAATGATCGTCACCGACTACCTGGTAAAGAATTTCCACAGTATCGTGGGATATGACTTTACTGCCAATGTCGAGAAAGATTTCGACAAGATTGCAGACGGCGACCTGGAGTGGAACAATGTGATTTCTGACTTCTATACTCCTTTCCACAAGAAAGTCGAGGAGGTACTCAGCGACAAAGAATACAGCCACGTGAGCAGGGACCTCGGCCATGATGCTGACGGACAGCCTATTATAGCCAAGTTCGGACAGTACGGACCTTATATCCAGAAAGGCGAAGGGGAAAACCGACAGTTCGCGCACCTCGCTCCGGGGCAGCTCATCGAGAGCATCACGCTGGAAGACGCCATCAAGCTTTTCATGCTGCCACGCACAGTCGGACAGTACAACGGCATTGACGTAATCGCGACAAAAGGCCGTTTCGGCCCGTACCTCAAATACGGCGACAAGAATGTCTCCCTGCCTAAAGGCTCAGACCCGCTGACCGTCACCCTCGACACCTGTATCCAGGCCATCGAGGCCAATGCGGAAAAGGCCAATGCCAATACGGTTCTTGCCGACTATACTGAAAGCGGAATCCAGGTCATTAACGGGCGTTACGGTCCATATCTCAAGCAGAACGGAAGCAACTACAAGATTCCTAAGGGAACTGATGTCGCAGCGCTCACCGAGGAGAAGTGCAAGGAAATCATAGAGGCTTCAGAGCCGACGAAACGCTCCTCCAGAAGACGCTTTACAAAGAAATAGCCCTGTCACAGATAACATTCTGAAAAGGCATTCAGATGAACATTTAATCGGAAAACAGCTGATTTTACTTATAAAAATCAACTGTTTTCCGATTTTAGCATCATTTATTAAAATAAATCACTATTTTTGCGATTACATAGTAATAAATTGTAAGTCATGATTAAGTACCACATCGATCAGACAGACCAGAAAATTCTGTCTTTTCTTGTTAAGAATGCAAGGATGCCATTCTTGGAGATTGCGCGTGAGTGCGGTGTATCCGGTGCGGCTATCCACCAGAGAGTCAAAAGACTAGAGGCCAACGGAGTAATTACGGGATCAAGACTGCTTGTCAAGCCACAGGCACTTGGTCTGAACATCTGTGCTTTCATAAGCATATCCCTCTCGGAAGCTGACAAGTACAATATCGTGATTGCACATCTCAAGCAGATTCCAGAGGTTGTGGAATGTCACTTCGTGACGGGAAAATATGCCCTTCTTGTGAAGATTTATTGCTTTGACAATGACCACCTTATGGAAATCCTCATCAATACCATCCAGAAGATTCCATACATCCAGTCGACAGAGACAATGATCGCACTGGACGAGGCCATCGACAGACAGGTGTGGGTAAAGGAATACGGCAACACCAGTTTCTCTTCGAGCATGGCCGAAAATGACAATGATGATGAAGACTAACCGCCGGCACGTAGCGCCCGGTCGTCTATATCAATGACATGACAGCCTTGGCCAATACGAGGTCATCAGGCGAAGTTATCTTGAAATTGAGCCTCTCACCTTCACAGAATGTGAGAGGTATTTCGTATTTCTCAGCCACTGAAGCGTCATCTGTAAAGGCCGTGTCATAGGCCTGGGTATAGGCCGCCTTAATATCCTCAGACTGGAAAACCTGAGGAGTCTGTGCACCGAACACTTCTGCACGATCAACATGCTTTCCGGTTATCGGAACCAGCCTGGACACACCATCTTCGGCAACTTCCTTCTTAAGGATTTTAAGTGTATCTACCATAGGGATCACAGGTATCAGAGCCCGACAGGTCGCATCCTCGGAAATCATTGAAAACATTGACCTTATCATCTCTATGCTCAGCATTGGCCTCACCCCGTCATGGACGGCTACGAGGGCTCCGTCAGGCACATTTTCGAGGGCTGCCCTTACAGAATGAAAGCGGGTGATTCCTCCGCGGACGATTTTCTGCGGACAATGGAAATTCCTGGTGACGCAATAGTCTTTCCACCACTGCTCATATTCGCCGTCCAAAGGCAGGACAGTTATGACATTGATGTCTGGACATGCGTCCATGAATTTCTTGATTGTATGATGAAGTATCGCCTTCCCGTCCAGATCCATGAACTGTTTAGGCAGGCTCGAGCCCATTCTGGTACCGTGTCCGGCAGCCATCACGATAAGATATTTTTTTCGTTGCATTGCTGTGTATTAGTTGGGCAAATATAACTTTTTTTGTAATTTTACGGAAAATATGTTTTTTATATGACATTCTCTTTTTTGACACAAGATCTTGCAATGGATCTCGGTACTGCCAATACCGTCATCTTCCAGAACGACAAGATAGTTCTGGACGAGCCGAGCATCGTTGCAATCGACAATACTACAAGCAAATGCATTGCTTTGGGCCACAAGGCCAAACTCATGCACGAGCGTGAGCAGCCGGGCATCAAGACAGTGCGCCCGCTGAAGGATGGAGTCATCGCGGACTTCAATGCTGCTGAAATGATGATCCGCGGTTTCATCAAGCAGGTGAACAACAAGAGAAAGACATTGTTCTCTCCTAATCTCCGTCTTGTCGTAGGCATCCCTTCAGGAAGTACCGAAGTGGAAATCCGTGCAGTCCGGGACTCTGCGGAACACGCTGGAGGACGCGACGTGTATCTGATTTCAGAGCCTATGGCAGCGGCCCTCGGTATCGGTCTCGACGTGGAGGCACCTAGGGGAAACATGGTCGTCGATATAGGAGGCGGTACCACCGAAATAGCAGTCATCTCTCTCGGAGGTATCGTAATCCAGGACAGTATACGTATCGCCGGAGATGTTTTCACGAGCGACATCCAGACATATCTGAGACAGCAGCATAACATCAGAATCGGTGAGACATCTTCCGAGAACATCAAGAAAGCCGTCGGAGCAGTACTCCCTGACATTCCTGACGAGCCGGAGCCGTTCATCGTAAGAGGACCGAACCTCATGACGGCACATCCTGTGGAGGCATCCATCTCCTACCAGGAAATGGCCCACTGCCTGGACAAGTCCATCACCAGAATCGAGGCTTCCATCCTGCACGTACTCGAGCAGACACCTCCTGAATTATACTCCGACATCGTAGAGAACGGTATCTTCCTTTCAGGCGGCGGTGCTCTTCTCAGAGGATTGGCGACCAGACTCACGGAGAAAGTGAATATCACTTTCCACGTTGCAGAGGATCCGCTCCATGCAGTAGCCAGGGGTACATGCATAGCTCTCAAACATGTAGGCAACTGTTCTTTCCTTATGCGATAGATGCAGAAGAAAAGTAACATATATACGATTTTAGCTAATACGGCAGTCTTCATTTTCTTGGAGATTGCCGCACTTAATATGTTGAGCAGCAGCAGTTCCGTGCAGAATTTCTTCATCACGAGAAATCTCCAAGGACTTGCCGGACGGTTCTGGGGCATCTCCGAATCCGTTTCCAGATACTTCTCCTTGCCGAAGGAGAACAAGGCGCTTGCCGATGACATTTTCGAACTGAGCAAGAAGATTTCGAAGATGACAAGGGCATTGGAAATAGCGAAACTGGACTCTCTTGCCAGAATCGACATGGAATTGGCATCAGACAAATTCAAGTTCATGCCGGCCGCTGTCGTAAAGAACAGCCTCAACAAACAGCACAACTATCTAATCATCGGCAAAGGATCCGATGACGGCGTAAGACCTCAGTCGGGAATCATCACGGCTGACGGAGTAGTAGGCATCATTGACGCGGTAAGCCGCCACTACTCGTACGCGATTTCATTCCTGAACTCGGAACTGAGCATCAGTGCGAGAATCGGCAATGACGGCGCGGCAGGTCCTATGGTATGGGACGGCAAACACATTGACGGGGCCCTTCTCAGGGAAATTCCCCTGCAGTACAAGTTCGATGAGGGAGATACCGTCTATACAAGCGGATATTCGTCAATATTTCCTCCGGATATCCCTCTCGGCGTAACCGGAGACACCCGCATCGTGAACGGTGCGACATACGAAGTGAAGATCAAACTTTTCCAGGATTTCTCGGCATTGAGATACGTCACGATTGTAACCAATTCCGACATCCAGGAAATTGAAGATTTGGAAAACTACAAGCGGAAGAAGTAATGAAACAGAATTATTTTCTCATGTTTCTGCTGATACTCGGTGTCCAGCTCCTGATTTGCAACTACCTGCATATCACGGCTTATCTGACATTGAGCCTGCTTCCGTGCGCCATATTGCTGCTGCCCACAAAAGTCGGAACAACAGCATCTATGCTGATCGCCTTTGCCTCCGGGCTCACGGTCGATGTTCTGGCGGAAGGAGTGGTCGGACTGAATGCATTGGCCCTTGTCCCGGTCGCGGGTGCCAGGAGATGGCTCTGCGACACCTTCTTCGGAAAGGAAATCAGCCTCACGGGAGAGGATGTGTCAATGATGAAGTACGGCCTTGGGAAAATGGCATTCGTTCTCGCCATCGCACAGTCCATCTTCCTGCTGATTTACATCTGGGCAGACGGCTCGGCAGCCAGACCATTGATGTTCAACTTCCTCAGATTCATTCTGTCCCTGCTGACAGGAACAATTCTCTCACTTGTGACGGCGAATCTTCTGGACCCTAACGAGAGGAAATAGAAGATGAGCACACCCAGGATCACAAAAATGAAGATTGGACTGATGATTACGGCAGGCATTCTTCTCGCAAAACTGTTCGTCATACAGATAATCGACGACAAATATAAAATCAATGCTTCGAACAACTCGATGGTCTATGACATCATCTATCCGACCAGAGGCATCATCTATGACAGGAACGGAAAAATCATCGTCGGCAACAAAGTCGCTTACGACATTCTGGTGACGCCGAAGGAGACACAGCCGTTCGACACCCTGCTCCTCGCCGACGTACTCGAGACCACACCTGAATTCATCCGCAGCAAAATGGCTGATTATCAGAAGAATCGGCGGAGAATCGGATACCAGTCAATGGTAATGCTCAAGCAGATACCGGCTACCACCTACATGAAATTCGCAGAGGTCCAGTACAAGTTCCCCGGAATCCGCGGACAGGTCCGAAGCATCAGGGATTATCCTGTCAATGCCGGAGGAAATCTTCTCGGATATGTCTCGGAAGTGGACCAGTCTTTCATCAAGAGGCATCCCGGAGAGTACCGTCCCGGCGACTATGCAGGAAAGACCGGCATAGAAGCGGCAAGAGAGAAGGACCTGAAGGGAGAGAAAGGTTATCATATCTATCTGAGGAACTCGCACAACCAGATCCAGGCCCGTTACAAGGACGGCGAAATGGACAAGGAGGCAGTACCGGGAAAAGACGTGGTCACTACCATTGACGCGGACCTTCAGCAGTACGGTCAGGCATTGATGAAGAACAAGGTCGGGAGTCTCGTGGCGATAGAGCCTTCGACAGGCGAGATTCTCACAATGGTATCGAGCCCCGGCATTGACGTGGAAATGCTTGCGGACATCGGCAAACATTACAGCGAAATCGTCAGTGACCCGCATAAGCCTATGTTCAACAGAGCCGTGCAGGCGCCATACCCTCCGGGATCCGTTTTCAAACTTGTGAACGGACTCATCGGTCTCGAGGAGGGTGTACTGAAGCCGGAATACACTTATCCCTGCAACAAGGGCTATTATTTCGGAAGCCATAAACTTGGCTGTCACGCACACAGGTCGCCTCTGAATCTGGAAGAGGCCATCATGATGTCCTGCAACGGATATTTCTGTTACGTAATGAAGAATATCCTCGAGAACCGCAAATACAGCGGTCCTGGAGAAGCGTTGGACAAGTGGCATGACTATGTCCAGAGTTTCGGACTCGGAAGGAAACTGGGCAGCGACTTCCCTGCCGAACTGGGAGGAACTCTGCCTACATCAGCATATTACAACCGCATCTACGGAAAGAACGGATGGAAATTCACGACGGTCATTTCCATTTCCATCGGTCAGGGCGAAATCGGTGTAACTCCGCTCCAGATTGCCAACATGTGCGCGATAGTGGCAAACAGGGGGCATTATTACATCCCGCATATCATCAAGGACTCGGATTCGCTGAAAATTGACGACAAGTATAAGGAGCGTCAATATACAATGGTGGATACCACGCAGTTCTACAAGGTCATCGACGGCATGTGGAGGGCCGTGAACAGCGGCTTCGGTTCCGGAGGAACTGCAAGTATTGCTGCTGTCGAAGGACTGGACATCTGCGGAAAGACCGGAACAGCCCAGAATCCGAGAGGTGCGGACAACTCGGTCTTCATCTGTTTCGCGCCTAAGGAAAACCCGAAGATTGCAGTTGCCGCATACATTGAAAACGGCGGCTTCGGTGCGACATGGGCTTGCCCTATCGCCTCCCTGCTGGTGGAAAAATATCTCAAGGGAGAAATAGACACCAAGAGAAAACCTCTGGAAGACAGAGTGCTGAACGGAGACCTGATGTCGAGAGTCAGAACTTATTAGAGCCATGGAGAATTATAGAGGAAGAAGCATAGGCCAAGCATACGATTGGAAATTGATTTTGATTTACCTGATCCTTGTTTTCATAGGTTGGGCAAATATCTATGCTGCTGTCCATGGCGGAGACTCCAAGAGCATCTTCGATTTCTCCATCAACAGCGGCAAGCAGTTCGTCTGGATGCTGACGGCCTTCGGACTTGGCGGTGCCATAGTCTTCGTCATCAGCCCGAACCTGTGGGAAGGAGGCGCAGGACTGTTCTATGTATTTGTCATAGGGCTTCTTATAGCTGTAATCTTCTTTGGAGACGAGGTCAAAGGTTCAAGGTCCTGGTTCACATTCGGCCCGGTACGTTTCCAGCCGGCCGAGGTATCCAAAATCACTACGTCCCTGTTGCTTGCCCTCGTTATGAGCAGGGCAGGATTCAGGCTGACAAAGATGAAGAATTTCCTGACTGTCGCCGCCATAATAGTCTTGCCGATGCTGATAATCATGGCCGAGAAGGAGACCGGTTCCGCATTGGTCTATGTCGGATTCATCTTCATGCTTTACCGCGAGGGCCTTTCAGGCTGGCTTCTGGCCTGCATCGGACTGGCAATATTGATATTCTTCCTGACTCTTGTCGCCTCGCCATACACGGCTCTTCTGGTGCTGGCGGGAATAATAACGTTCTGCAACGCGGTGATTTCCAAGAGAGTATGGAGATGGCTGGCAATTTATGCCATGAGCATAACCTTCTTTGCATTCCTGCCTC
>FR890658.1:35193-54075 GCA_000435075.1 Bacteroides sp. CAG:770
TTTGCATTCCTGCCTCATATCTGGGAAATGCTGTTGGAAACCAAGGGCGAATCGTGGCATTTCCTGTCCATTGTAGAGCCTCTGTACATTCTGATGGGCACATCGGTAATCAGTCTGCCGCTGATTGCCTGGAATTCATACAAATCCAGGAATAATTTCGCATTGGCCTCAGTCCTGGCTTTCATCGCCGGAGCAGCATTGATCTTTTCCGCGGACATCGTTTTCAATGATATTCTTCAGGATCATCAGAGGAAGCGTATCGAGGTCCTGCTCGGCATGAAGGAAGACCCTTCCGGAGTGGGATATAATGTAAACCAGTCAATGATAGCCATCGGTTCCGGAGGATTTTTCGGAAAGGGTTATCTCAATGGTACCCAGACGACTTACGGCTTCGTCCCTGAGCAGAGTACCGACTTCATATTCTGCACGGTCGGTGAAGAATGGGGATTTCTCGGCTGTCTGACAGTCATTAGCCTCTATGTAGCTCTTATCATGCAGATACTGAAAGATGCTGAACGGAGCAGGGAGAGTTTTACCCGTATCTACGGATACTGCTTTGCCAGCTGTCTGTTCATGCACCTTTTTATCAATATCGGTATGACGATAGGCATCATGCCTGTTATCGGTATTCCTCTTCCGTTCATGAGTTATGGAGGTTCTTCATTATGGGCTTTCACCATAATGCTTGCGATTTTCCTGGCTCTGGACCACAGGGAGAAGAAGTATTTCTAAAACTAACTTACGGAAATTATGAAATCGGCAGAAATCAACATTGACAAAGTCAAAGAAGGGGACGAGCATGAGTTCCGTCTTCTTTTCGACTTGTTGTACCCTCGGATGATGTCCGTCGCCTGCAGATTTGTTTCTGAAGACGCAGCGGAGGACATAGTCCAGGATGTTTTTGTGAAGTATTGGGAGCACAAAGACACCCTCGCTCCGGACTCTATCCATGCTTTCCTATGCAAATGTACCCAGAACGGCTGCCTGAACCACATCAAGCATGAATCCATGGTTTCTGGGCACATGGAGAATGTATAAGTCGCCGAGGAGAGAATTCTCTTCCAGCGCATCAATGCCGGAGAAAGCAGTTCATGGAATGAGATTCTTGCAAGGGACGCAGACAAACTCCTGACTGAATCCGTGGCCAAATTGTCGCCTAAAGCAAAGCAGGCATTCGAGCTTTCTTTTTATCAGGGCCTGAAACACAGCGAGATAGCTGAAATCATGGGCATTTCTCCGCGTACAGTGGAAGAATATGTCCAGAAATCTACAAAATTCCTCAGGGCCGACCTCAGGAATATCCTTCTCGACCTTATTGTCATTGTCACCACCACAGGGACATTGATAAAGTAGTTCATTCCCATTTTCAGAGGATTATTCCGAAAAGTGAAAGAATTGAAAATTTTTCACTTTTCATCCCGTAGTTTACCATTTCACAATTGTCTTTATATCGGAGACGCTAAAAAACGTTACAACAAATGACTGACGAATTACTCATAAAATACATATCAGGACAATGTTCAATCGAGGAAAAGGCCGAAATTCAGAATTGGCTGAAGTCTGACGAAAGTCATGACAGGCTTTTCGAACTGGAGCAGTTGTGGGGACTGAAGGCGGAGAAACAGTTCGCTGACAAGGCAAGACTCGACAAATCTTATGAGCGCATGAGCCGCAAGCTCAAGCAGGACGAACAGAAGCAGAAGAAATCCAACGTCTTGAGATTATTCTCAAAGTGCATAAAATACGCAGCAGCCGTTACCATAATCGGCCTACTAACTTTCAATCTCGTACAAATAACCAACGAAAACAAAGATGTCCCTGACAATATTGTCGTAGTACCTAAGGGACAGAGAGTTTGCCTGACTCTCAGCGACGGATCCACGATCTGGCTGAATGCAGGAAGCCGTTTTACCTATCCGGCGAAATTCTCTAAAAAAGAGAGGAATGTAACTCTCGATGGTGAAGGATATTTCGAAGTGGCAAAAAATCCTGACGCACCATTCACAGTAAACCTGCCTGCCCTGGCCATCAAGGTCCTGGGAACCAAATTCAATGTCACAGCTTTCGATAATGAGCCTAGTCAGATATCACTTTGCGAAGGAAGTGTGGAAGTAAGCACGGCTGACGGGCTCAGCAGGCACATCATGGAGCCTAACGATGTGGTCTATTACACAAAGAAAGGCGGTCTTGTCCTGAAAAAGAATTCCATTGAACAGAGCGCAAGAAGCTGGATAACAGGCGATTTGAAGTTCGAAAACAAGACTCTGCTGGAAATGGCGAAGGTGATCGAAAGAAAGTACAATATCACCTTGAAAATCGTTGACAGCTCCCTTGCAGAGGAGTTCTTCACCTGCCATTTCAGGGAAGACCTCAGCATCGATCAGGTTCTGGAACTGCTGAAGAAGACACAGAAGGTAAATTATACGAAAGACGCCGACACGGTTTACCTATACAAGAACAGACAACACTAAATCACACATAAACTACATATAACTAAAAGACCATGTTTTAAACCACACTAGAATCACTCATGACATAATCAAAAAAAAGGTCGGATATGCGCCACATAATCCGACCTAAGAATTAAACCAGTAACACTAATTACCAATCACCTTATTTACAAATTTATGGATATTATCGCTAAAAACAATGTCCTTTTTGGCGGGAAAAAGACCCCGTCACAAAGTAAAACGTTTTTAAACAAACTACTCTGTATCGCAGTAATGCTCCTCATGCCTTGCTTCACGATTTCAGCGCTTGCCCAAGAAGCGCGCATATCGCTCAATATGCAGAATGCAACTCTCCGCGACGTCATCGCAAAAATCGAGAACCAGAGCAAGGTTTACTTCACTTACAACCACAACCAGATTGATGTAAACAAGACTGTTTCCATCAATGCTACCGATCAGACGCTGAACCAGGTTCTGGAGCAGCTTTTCATAGGTTCTGACACCGGATACAAAGTAGAGGACGGCCACATAGTCCTTTTCAAGAAAGACGCACCTCAGGTAGTTGCAGCCGGACAGAAACGCACTATCAAGGGTATCATCACCGATGACAAAGGCGTACCGGTAATCGGCGCCAGTATCTTGGAAAAGAACACCCTCAACGGTACAGTGACCGAAATCGACGGAACCTACACCATGACATTGGAAAAATCTGACGTCATCGTGGTTTCATGCATCGGTTACGCCACAAAAGAAATAACAGTAGGCAACCAGTCCACCATCGACGTAGTTCTCTCAGAAGACACACGCCTTCTGGACGAGGTAGTCGTCGTAGGTTACGGCACACAGAAGAAATCTGACGTATCAGGTTCTGTAACAACCGTTTCCGGAGACAAACTCACCAAGATGCCTACAGCTAACGCTGAAGCCGCACTTCAGGGTATGGCTCCAGGTCTTGCAGTAAACTTCGGCAGCGGCGGAGCAGGTTCATCACCATCACTTCAGGTCAGAGGTGTCACCTCCTGGGGTACAGACAACTCTCCGCTCGTGATTATCGACGGTGTTCCTGGTGACATGTCCTACCTCAACCCAGAAGACATCAAGTCAATGTCAGTCCTCAAGGATGCCGCTACAGCATCCATCTATGGTGCGCGTGCAGCAGCCGGTGTCATCCTCATCGAGACACACCGCGGTTCCGACAAGACTCCACGCATCCAATTCTCCGCATATGTCGGAATGGATGACCTGCCTAAGAGAATGGAAGTCTGCAACTCAGAGGAGTTTATCAAAGTCAGGAAGATGGCATTGACCAATGCCGGCATCACAGAGAACCGTTGGCCTAAATACATCTCAGCTTATGAAAAAGACCCTTCACAGTTCGCTGACACAGACTGGCAGAAAGAATACTACCGTCGCGGTCTTACACAGAAGTATAACCTCGGTTATGTCAGCGGCAACAAAAACACAAACCTCGCAATTTCAGCATTCTACTCCAATACTCAAGGTATTGTTAACCATACAGGTGACGAGAAATTCGGATTCCGTGTAAACTCTGACGTAAAACGTGGCAAATTCAAGATCGGCGAATCAGTAAGTTATAGCCGCTGGACAGCCAACTTGGAAGCAAGTTCAGGTTACCCTAACATGTATCAGGTTACCAACATCGAGCCTCTCGTATCTGTATATGATTCCAATAACGAGGGCGGATATGGTGGAGCCATCGAGGGCATGGGTATGTCCGATGCAGCCAACGTGGTAGGTTACAACGACTTGGTAGAAAATACCTCTACAAGCAACTATATTTCAGCTTCAGGATATTTGCAGTTCGAGCCTATCAAGGACCTCGTATTCAAGTTCCAGGCAAGCCGCAACATGTATTTCGACAGCAGTCGCTACTTCAGACCGACATACAAACTCGGTGTGATGAAAATCAACACACGTGCATCATTGTCTGAAAGCAGGGATATGACTCAGAATGACTTGCTCGAACTCACAGGAAACTGGACCAAGTCTTTTGCAGACGCCCACAATATCCAGTTGCTCGCAGGTATCTCTCAGGAAGAAAAACGCTACAACGAAATCAATGCCTCCGGCAAGAAGTTCGAGAATAACGACATGAGCCTTCTCGGTCAGGCACAGGAAGACTTCACTGTAGGCGGTTCCAAGACAAGAAGCGGTCTCCGCTCAGTATTCGGACGTTTGAACTACAATTACAAACTCCGCTACATGCTCACAGCTTCATTACGTTATGACGGATCTTCGAGATTCGCTTCAGGAAACAAGTGGGGACTCTTCCCATCAGTATCACTCGGTTGGAACATGGCAAACGAGAAATTCTGGACAAACATCAAGGAAACCGTCAATACAATGAAAGTCCGATTGAGCTATGGTGGACTTGGCAACCAGAATATCGGTCTCTACCAGTACATTCCTAAGCTTTCATCCAATACAGATGACTTGAACTACCCGCTCGGCGGCAAAGACGTATCTCTCGGATATGCAATCACCAGCCTCCCTTCAGCCAACATCAAATGGGAGACCACCATTTACAAGAACGTAGGTATCGATCTCGGCTTCTTCAGCAACAAACTCGAAGTATCAGCCGAGGCCTACATCAAGGATACCAGAGACATGCTTTCTACAAAGAACATCTCTCTCTGCACAGGTTATGGTTCTCTTACTGTCAATGACGGTAAACTCCGTACTACAGGTTACGAGGTTCAGGTCATCTACCACGGAAACGCAGGTGAGTTCAACTATGACTTGGATATGAACCTCTCTCACTACAAGAGTGTGCTCAAAGCGATGGCTGACCCTAACTACCTCTATGAATATGGTGTTTCCAGAACATACGTAGGTGGAGAAATCGGTGAGTTCTGGGCTTACAAGACCGCCGGCATCTTCCAGAGTGAGGCAGAAGTGAAAGAATGGAACAAAGCACATGGTTACAGAGACGACAACGGGGACTGGCAGCCTCTTCAGCCAGTTGCGAAACCTGGTGATATCCGTTTCATAGACCAGAATGGTGACGGTATGCTCGACAGCAACGACAAGATCAAGATGGGAAGTGGTACTCCTAAGATAGCTCTTGCATTCAACATTAACCTCGAATACAAGAACTTCGACCTCGTGGCCAACTTCTACGGACATTTCGGTGTCAAGCGTTACAACTATACAAAGTACCAGCTCCAGAGAATGGACCAGGTATTCAACTCAGGTAAAGACGCTTTGAGAGCATGGACTCCGACCAATACAAATACTGACGTGCCAAGAGCCGTTCAGGGAGACCCTAACAAGAACGGACGTCCTTCAGACCGTTTCATCGAGAATGGCGGATTCTTGCGTCTGAACAACCTGCAGCTCGGTTACAACGCACCTGCATCATTCTGCAAGAAACTCGGCCTCGCAAGCTTGCGCGTTTACATCGGAGGTACACGTCTCCTCACATTCACCAAGTATAAGGGATATGACCCTTCAACAGGTGCTACTGTCGGCAGAATCGGATACGACTATGCATCTACACCTCTCAGCCGCACATATATGGCAGGTCTTAAGTTCAGTTTCTAATTAATAACACGAAATATATATGAAAATTAAAAATATACTGATGACAGCCTTGGTTTTGGGAGGAATGGCTTCTATGTCATCATGTTCAGGGGCATTCCTCGACGAGGACCGAAACCCTAACTCTCTCTCCCCTAGCGTCTTCTGGAAGAACGAGACAGACATCATGAAAGGTCTTACCAGTGCTTATGCAGCATTGCAGCCGAACATTGATTGGGCTATTCCTTTCGAGCGCTACATCGTAATCGACAACTTCAGAAGCGACGAGTGCGATTTCAGAGCAGACGTAAGCTCATGGATGAGCATCGCCATGTTCACAAACGAATCCACATCAAGTGTTTCAAAGACAGAGTGGACAAACCTCTATACGGGTGTCAACTTCGCAAACCAGTGCATCGACAATATTCCAAATGTACCGGGAAGCGCAGAGATCGACGGATTGAAGAAACAAGCTATCGCAGAAGCACGTTTCATCAGAGCTTTCTACTACTATCGTCTGTACATCAACTTCGGAGAAATAATTCCTATATATCTCCACCAGATTGAGGGTACGGAAAAGGAATTCTATCCTGATCAGGCAAAACCGGGAGAGCTTGTCGAGTTTATCGAAAACGAGCTCAAAGAGGTCCAGAGCGATCTTCCCGAGAAATATAGCGAAGACCAGGGCGGACGCGCAACACGTTACGCAGCAGCCGCTCTTCTCGGAAAATTCTACATGTTCCGCGGAGAATTGTCCAAGGCTGAGAAAGAGTTCGAAAAACTTATCGGCAAATTCGGACTCATGGAGAACTTTGCCGACAACTTCGACGGTCTCCACAAGAACAACAAAGAATCTGTTTTCGAAGTTCAGTTCTCAGGAAACCAGGAAGGCGGCCACTATGAGTACAACCTTTTCGCACTCCACCTCGCACCATTCGGAGCATACGATGGAGGATATGAGGAGGCCTATCCTTCAAATTGGCTCTTCGAGGTAATGAAACAGGACAAGACAACTGCCGGCAAATACAGCGACAGAACTCTTTCAACCATCATATTCGACGATCCTGACTGCCGCCCTTCATACTACGAAGACGGAAAATCATTCAAGGATTACCACAAGGCAGGTGAGTTCTTCTGGCACAAATTCGTGAATTGGGACCCATCCCTCAGTTCAGACTGGTATTACAGTGCATTCAACTTCCCAATCATCAGATACGCTGACGTACTTCTTCTCTACGCAGAGTGCCTGAACGACAGAGGCGATACACCAAACGCTATCAAGTACATAAATCAGGTCCGTGACAGAGTCCATGTTCCGGGACTGCCGCTGACCATGACTAAAGATCAGGTTCTGAAACACCTCCAGGATGTAGAACGTCCATGCGAGCTCGCACTCGAAGGTTCTCGCTGGTATGACCTCATCCGCTGGAACATCGTAGGCAAGACGCTCAAGGAGCACAACAAACCATACGTAGAGAACTTCGTGGAAGCTAAGCACAAACTCTTCCCTATCCCTCACTCAGAGTTCCTCTTGAACAAGGACTGGGAGCAGAATCCAAACTTCAGCAAATAAAAATCTTCATGAAGAAAACCAATTTACTCTTTATATTAGGCTCAGCCGCAAGCATCGTATGCGGCTGCGCCAATTCTCCTGCTACTGAAAATGAGACACTTCTCTCAAAGCAGGAAGATTTCGTAAACTTGTTGAACGTGAAGAACGTTCCTCTCCAGGAAAGACACTACGGAGCTTATGTATTCTCTGACATGGGCGCATGGTCATCATACGCTCTCCCTGAGAACGAAGGCTACGAGTACTGCGGCTCGTTCATCGGCCCGATGGTCATGACCGGAAGAGGATGGATCGCAGCTACGCTCGCCCAGCCTAGTATTAAGGTCAATGACAATGAGTTCGACCTCGAGCGCAATATCCAGACAGCCAAATATTTGCCAGGAAAACTCATCCAGAAGTTCAACAACAAGGACATCCACTTCACGACTGAGCTCTGCTTCGCCACGAACAGGACTGCCGTAGTCCGTTCTGTAATCAAGAACGTCAGCGGCCAGCCGATGCACGTGAGCCTCGAATGGGACGGAGGAGTATTCAACAAGAAATCCCAGCTGACAGCTGAAGGCAACTCAGTTTCAGTACTCCACTTCCCTGACTCTACAGTCACTACAACATGCTTCCGTACGGCAGACAAGGTAAGACTTGTAAATACAGACAGTCTCCATGTCTGCGAGAAGAATGACATAGTTCTTCCTGCAGATGCGGAATACAGATCAGAATACACACAGACATTGATGCTTCGCCGCGAAGATTCAGCAAAGGAACTCGCAGCAGTAAGAAACATCGACATTGACAAGTGCTTCGCTGAAAACAAGGTACGTTGGGACAACAACATTGACAAACTCCTTTCCCGCGACAGCGAATATCTCTCATCGAACAAATACCGCAAGGTCATTGTCAAGGCCATGATGACATTGAACAGCAACTGGCGCTCAGCTGCGGGCGATATCCTTCATGCCGGAAGCAACCCTTCATTCAACGGATTCCTTACCGGTATCTGGTCTTGGGATGCATGGAAAATCGCTTCTGCCAATGTATTCTACAATCCTGAAATGGCGAAGGATGAGATAAGAACTCTCTTCGATTATCAGGCTGAAAACGGAATGGTTCCTGACTATATCGGATTCAACAAGAGATATAACAATTGGCGTGACTCCAAACCTCCTGTTGCAACATGGGGAGCAATGAACGTTTACCGTGAAACAGGCGACAAAGAGTTTTTGGCCGAGATGTTCGACAAACTCTACAAGTTCCACAGATGGTGGTACACAGACCGCGACCACGACCAGAACGGTATCTGCGAATATGGTTCTACAGACGGTTCACTCATCGCTGCGGCATGGGAGAGCGGAATGGATAACGGAGTACGTTTCGATGGCGCCACAATGCTCAAGAACAAGGATTACGCATGGTCAATGAACCAGGAGAACATCTGCCTGAACTCATTCCTCTACGCAGAAAAGAACATGCTTGCCGAAATGGCTGACATCCTCGGCAAGAAAGATCTCTCCGCGCAGCTCAAGACTGAGGCCGAGAAACTCAAGATACATATCCAGACCAAGATGTTCGACCCTGAGACAGGTTTCTTCTATGACACACGTCTCGGAACAGGTGACTTCATCAAGGTTATGGGCTCCGAGTGCTGGCTGCCTCTGTGGGCCGGAGCCGCAACCAAAGAACAGGCCAAGGCCGTCATGGAGAAGATGATGGACGAGCACAAGTTCAATTCTACTCTGCCGCTCGGAACACTCGACACCAGCCATCCTGCACTCCGCCCTACACGCGGTTACTGGAGAGGCCCTGTCTGGGTTGACCAGGTTTACTTCGGAATCACAGGTCTCAGGAACTATGGCTACAACAAAGAAGCCGACTTCCTCCTGAAGAAATTCATTGACAATGCCCAGGGACTCACCTCTGACGGCGCCATCAATGAAAACTACAACCCTCTCACAGGTGAAGCCCTCTGCAGCCCGAACTTCGGATGGTCTTCCGCATGTATAATCAAGATGCTTTTAAAGAACTAAGAGAACATGTACAAAAAAATAATCACAGCACTGGCAATATCTGTGCTGTGCCCACTGGCGGCACTCGCCCAGTACGACGGAGCACCAATGCAGAAACCTTCTGAAAAGAAGGAAGAGGCCAAGGTCAATGTCCGCAGAGACAAATACCCGCACTCTGACAATGACTGGGAGAACTTCGATGTCCTGCATATAAACAGACTCCCGTCTGCAGCCCACTTCATGGGCTACCCTACCAAGGATATGGCAATGAACGGAGACAGAACCAAGTCTCCATATTTCAAGTCATTGAACGGCACCTGGAAATTCCATTATGTACCTCGTTATGACGAGCGTCCGATGGACTTCCATAAGAACGGATTCAATGTTTCCGGCTGGGATGACATCAAGGTTCCGGCAAACTGGGAACTCGAAGGATTCGGTTATCCTTTCTATGTCGGCTCAGGTTACGGAATCAAGAAAAACCCACCTCTCATCGCTGTCGAGAACAGCCCTGTAGGTTCATACAAACGTACCTTCGACATCCCTGCAAACTGGATGAAACAGCAGGTCGTATTGTACTTCGGCGGAGTGGCATCAGCATTCTACGTTTGGGTGAACGGGGAAATGGTAGGTTACTCACAGGATTCCAAGACTCCTTCCGAATTCGACATCACACCTTACATAAAAGCCGGCAAGAACGAGATTTCCGTACAGGTATTCAAGTTCAGCGACGGCTACTACCTTGAGGATCAGGACTATTGGCGTTTCGCAGGTATCCAGCGCGATGTTTTCGTATATGCCCGTCCAAAGACCCACATCCGTGACTTCGAGGTCGTTACTGACCTTGACAAGGATTACAAGGATGCAGTCTTCGACGTATATGCTGAAGTCGGCAAGGCCAAAGGCGCCAAGAACGGCAAAGTCGAGCTCAAGGCCGAATTGATGGACCTTTCAGGAAACCCCATCTATTCAGAGAAGAAGGCATTGGCTGCAGGAAGCAACGAGATTCATTTCAGCAAGGGAATCACAGCTCCTGCCCTCTGGAGCGCAGAGAAACCGAACCTCTACAGACTGCTTATGACATTGACAGTCAACGGCAAAGCAGAGCAGTATGTATCCCAGCTTATCGGTTTCCGCAAATCTGAAACCAAGCATGCACAGCTCCTCGTGAACGGCAAGCCTATCTATATCAAGGGTGTGAACAGACACGAACACGACCCTTACACAGGACACGTAGTGGATAGAGAGTCCATGATTAAGGACATAAAACTGATGAAGGAGCACAATATCAACTGCGTCCGTACATCCCACTACCCTAACGACCCGATGTGGTACGAACTCTGCGACCTCTACGGAATGTATGTCGTAGATGAGGCCAACATCGAGAGCCACGGTATGGGTTACGACCCTAACAAGTGCCTTGCAAACCAGCCTGAGTGGCAGGGAGCATTCATTGACAGAACCGAAAGAATGTTCGAAAGAGACAAGAACCACCCTTGCGTGATCATGTGGTCTCTCGGAAATGAAACCGGTGAGGGATGCAACTTTGCAGCAACCTACACATGGGTTCACGCCAACGACCGTTCGCAGCGTCCTGTACATTCTGAAGACGGCATCAAAGGCCCTTATACCGACATCTACTGCCCTATGTACAAGAAGATCGACGTTCTCATCAACCATACACTGTACTTGCCTGAGAAGCCGCTCATCCTCTGCGAATACGCACACGCAATGGGCAACAGCGTAGGTAACCTCCAGGACTATTGGGACGTAATCGAGACATACCCTTCTCTTCAGGGCGGACATATCTGGGACTGGGTGGATCAGGGCCTGTACGCCAAGACAGAGGACGGAAGATTCTACTGGGCATATGGCGGCGACCTTGCTCCTAAGGGCACTCCAAGCTCCGGCAACTTCTGTATGAACGGGCTCATCGCAGCCGACAGGTCGCTTAAACCTCACATCCACGAGGTCAAGAAGGTATATCAGAACATCGGTTTTGCACTCAGAGATTATCATGAAGGACTCGTAGAACTTAACAACAAGTATTTCTTTACTAATCTCAGTGACTTCGACTTCACATGGAAACTTGAAGGCAACGGCGAACTCCTCGCTGAAGGCAAGATTGACAATGTTTCTCTCGAGCCTCTGCAGAAAGGCATCTTCAAGACATCATTCCCTGGCATTGACGTAAAACCCGGAGTCGAGTATTTCCTCAACTTCTACGCTTCCCTGAAAGAAGACGAGGGTTTGCTCAAGGCTGGAACGGAACTCGCTGACGCTCAGGTAGCTCTGCCATTCTTCAAGGCAGCGGCGTCTGCAATGCAGTTCAGCCCTGTACAGGTCAATGACAGCCAGTCAATGCTTACAGTCTCTGCCAATGACATGAGCGCTGGTTTCGACAAGACCACAGGCGCACTCGTATCCCTCAAGAAGGACGGCAATGAGATGATCCAGGAAGGTCTCAGACCTAACTTCTGGAGACCTGTAACCGACAATGACATGGGTAACGGAATGAACGAATGGCTCCGTCCTTGGCGTGAGGCAGGACGCAATGCAAAACTCGTTTCCATGGAACAGAAGTCTCTGGATGACAAGACCTTCGAAGTCGTTTCACGCTACATCCTTCCTGTCGGAGAATCAGAATTCACAGTGAAGTATGATTTCTCAGGAGCAGGATACGTAGATGTATGCTGTGAGTTCATGCCTGGCAACGATACTCTTCCGCTTATGCCGAGAATGGGTGTCAGCATCACACTAAACAAGCAGTATGACCAGATGACATGGTTCGGACGTGGACCTCACGAGAATTACATTGACCGCAACACCTCTTCTTACGTAGGACTTTACAGCGGAAGCGTGGCTGACCAGTACTTCCCTTACGACCGTCCTCAGGAGAACGGCAACAAGACCGATGTAAGATGGATGAGTCTCACAGACAATTCCGGAGCAGGCCTCATGGCTATCGGTGAGCCTTACATCAGCACCAGCGCCTACATGTTCCCGACAGAGGATCTGGACGAGCCGACAACAAGGAAGTCCCACAGACACATCTCTGACATCCGTCCGAAAGACATGGTCACATGGAACATCGACCTGAAGCAGATGGGCGTTGGCGGAGATACCAGCTGGGGTGCATTCCCTCACCAGCAGTATCTTATCCCGGCAGAAAGGATGACATTCAGATTCAGACTCTGCCCTGTAAACATTAAGGAAACTTCCGGCAACGAGACCTACATCAGGCTCAAATAATCCAGGAAGCAACCAGACAAAAATCCCGTGGACAAATCAATGCCCACGGGATTTTGTTTATTCAATGTATTGACTAGCAGTTCATCGCGCCACAGACATGGATAACCTGTCCGCTGACATATGATGAAAGATCGCTGGCGAGGAAGAGGGCAACTTTTGCAACATCCTCAGGTGTACCGCCGCGACGAAGAGGAATAGTCTTCATCCATTGCTCACGAACCTCATCAGAAAGAGCCTTGGTCATATCTGAGATGATGAAACCAGGAGCTATGCAGTTTGCACGGATTCCACGAGGACCCATCTCCTTGGCAATAGACTTTGCAAGACCGATGAGGCCGGCCTTTGACGCAGAATAGTTGCACTGTCCGGCATTACCTGAAACACCTACGACAGAAGACATGTTGATGATGCTTCCGCTTCTCTGACGGGCCATGATAGGTGTCAATGCGTGAATGAAGTTGAATGCAGACTTGAGGTTGACATTGATAACAGCATCCCACTGGGCCTCGCTCATTCTGAGCATAAGACCATCCTTGGTGATACCTGCATTGTTCACAAGCACGTCAATGTGACCGAAATCAGCCATAACCTGATCTACAACTTCCTGAGTCTGAGCAAAATCAGCAGCATTTGACGCATATCCCTTTACTTTGTGGCCGAAAGCCTCGATTTCCTTTATGGTCTCCTCTGCAGCCTCATTGATAACGAGGTCAGTGAAGGCAACATCAGCACCCTCAGAAGCGAACTTCAGAGCGATAGCCTTTCCAATTCCTTTGGCAGCTCCAGTAACAAGAGCTACTTTTCCGTCTAGTAATCCCATAATATTTTAATTTTTAAACAATTTTACCTAAATTTGCCATTCCAATCCGCTTTGGTGGTGGAATTGGTAGACACGAGGGACTTAAAATCCCTTGGGCAGCAATGCCTGTACGGGTTCAAGTCCCGTCCGAAGCACGAAAACATTGTATCGCGTTAAAGCGATGCAATGTTTTTCTCGTTCAAGAGGTTCTTTCCCTCAGGAGTAAGCGCATATTCGATCCTGTCAGCATAGTGCTTCTCCACCTTGCCGCGGACAATCTTCATAGTACTGTTCACCATGTGGTTCTGCTCTGTGAAAGGCTCGTCAGCAACGATAATCGCTGCAGGAAGCCATCTTTCCGGGAACATGCCCTCACGTGAACCGCCTCTGCGATAAGAATTCACCTCTTCCTGAATCTTCTTGAGCATCAGTTCCTTAGCTTCACGGGAAGCAAGGTCAGTGCCAGGGTTTCCGCTCTTGACATACTCTTTCAGAGCCTCCTTGTTAGGAACGATAATCACAGTAGTATATGGATCCTGATTATTGTGGAGAACCACCTGGTCAATGAATTTCGAACTGTCGGTAAGTGAATCCTCGAATCCTTCCGGACTATATTTCTCACCATCGGCAGAAATGAGCAGAGACTTGAAACGTCCTACCACATAAAGGAACTGCTCGTCCCTCATATAACCCATGTCACCGGTATGAAGCCATCCGTCCACCACAGTCTCGGCCGTAGCGGTAGGATTCTTCCAATAACCTGCCATCACGTTCTCACCCTTGATGACAATTTCACCCTTCTCGCCATAGCCGAGAGCCTTGCCGTCACCATCACAAATCTTGATTTCCATCGGTTTCACGACAGCACCTGACGAGCCGAAGATACAGCGGTCGAATGAGTTGGCAGAAATGATAGGAGTAGCCTCAGAAAGACCGTAGCCCTGGAACATCGGAATACCGATAGCGCAATAATATCTCTGAAGTTCAATGTCAAGGAGCGCTCCGCCACCTACAAAGAACAACATCCTTCCGCCGAATCCCTGACGCACGTTCTTGAAAATAAGTTTGTCGAACAATGCCATAAGCGGCTTCTTCCACAACTGGAGGAAACCTCCGCGGTTATAATATTCCTTGTTATAAGATATTGCAAGCTTGAGGGCAAAGTTATAAAGTTTCTCCACCTTAGGGCCCTTCGCCTTGATTCCAGACTCTACATTCTTCTTGAAGTTACGTGCCAATGCAGGTACGGAAAGCATCACATGCGGACGCACCTCCTTGATAGCCATAGGAATATTCTTCAAAGAAGCCATCGCGGTCTTGCCTACCGGAACTGTAGCGATACTTCCGCCATAAGACATCATGGTATAGAAACCTGCCACATGGGCAAAGCAATGGTCGAGAGGCAGGATGATAAGCATCACGGCATCCAAAGGAATAGTTACCACTGAATGGGCCTGCTCCACATTGGCAGTATAGTTCCTGTGAGTCAGAAGAATTCCCTTAGGGTCAGCAGTCGTTCCGGACGTATAGCTGATATTCGCATAATCTTCAGGCAGGATAGATTTGTATCTGGCCTCGAGAGCTCCAGGATTATCCTTCACGAACTGGTCGCCAAGCCTGATAACCTCTGACATCGGCATTTCCTTCTCCTGATACTCAGCCATATCGTCAAGTACGATAACCTTCTCAACAGCAGGAACATCCTTCAGGATACGCCTCACTTTAGGAAGCTGGGTACCGGAAACAATCACAAATCTGGAATCAGAATGTCTGATACGGAACACGAGGTCACTTCCCTCCTCAAGCTTGATGGAAAGAGGGACATTGACACCCCCGGCATAAAGGATGCCGAGTTCACCGATCACCCACATGTTGCGGCCTTCGGAAAGGAGGGACACCTTATCGCCCTTTTCAATGCCAAGGGCCATGAGTCCTGCTGCAACTCTGTATGATTCAAGTCTGGTCTGTTCAAAAGTGGTTTCAGTCCAACGGTCTGCAGGTTTTTCACGGAGAAATACATGAGACGCGAATTCGCGGGTATATTTCTCCACGAAATCGATAATAGTCGGTTTTGTCGTCATTTTGTCATTTTGCTAAAAAGGCAGACTTCCGCCTGCCAAACGTTGTTTACTTGGAAGTTTCAGACGGAAAAAGGCCGAACAGCTCCGAGTCGATCATGCTCGCAACTGCCTCGAAATCTTCTTCCTTGTTTCCGAATTTATATTTGTCTGCATCAATGACAAGAAGGTGACCCTTGTAAGAATCTATCCACTTGTCATATCTTTCATTAAGACCGGTGAGGTAATCTATCCTGATAGTCTTTTCATATTCCCGTCCTCTCTTCTGGATCTGGGATACCAGATTCGGTATCGAAGACTTCAGATATATCAGAAGGTCAGGCATCTTGACCAATGACATCATAAGGTCGAACAAGTCTGAATAGGTTTCGAAGTCCCTGGAACTCATGAGTCCCATGTCATGGAGGTTCGGAGCGAAAATCCTGGCATCCTCATAGATGGTCCTGTCCTGTATGATGACTTCGTCAGTCTTGGAGATATCGACCACAACCTTGAAACGCTTATTCAGGAAATATATCTGGACATTGAAGGACCATCTGCTCATATCTTCATAAAAATCAGACAGATAAGGATTGAAGTCCACAGACTCGAATTTAGGGGTCCAGCCATATCTTGCAGCCAGCATTTTGGTAAGTGTCGTCTTGCCGCTACCGATATTTCCCGCAATAGCAATATGCATAATTTTATGACGTTTTGGTTTTTACAAAAAATATATCACCACGTTGACCGTCAGGCCATAAAACGTGATGATACAAAAGTAAGAAATTTCCTTATAGTGTCAAAACTAAAAACTTTCCCCACGACAAATCGAACACATTCTGTGACTTTTAGTAACCTTCAATTTCATGTTACTTATTTTACAAATCTGAATGTCGCGATATCGGATTCCGTCTGCTTTCCGTTCACGTAGTAACGTCGGGTGATGGAAGGCTCACCGGAAAGTTTCCACTTGAAATGGTTGAATATGGTGATGGTATCTGATGTCCCGTCTCCCCAATATATAATCAGATCCACATTCTTCAATTCTTCTTGCCCGTCAAGTTCTCCGAAAGAAAGATATTTGTTCCCATAAAAGTCTGTCCTCAGCTGCAATCCCTGGAATTCAGGCATATATTCCTTGGTCTGGGGTTCATTTCCCCCATCAACATCTGTCGAGAGCTGATAATCCTGACCGTCAAATACAGCATAAATCTTGCCAATGTCAAGATGGCCGGAACCGCTGCTTTCCTCCGACAAGAGATTGTTGCCGTCACTGTCGCTCACATAAACATGCAAGACAATCGGATTTATATCCCATATCATTTCCGAACCCATAACAGAACATGACACGGCGCACAGACACGCGACAACCACAGAAAATATGTAGTACAATACCTTCATTCTTCGTTATATCTAAAATATCCGCCGGCTCCTCACAGAAAATACTATCTTACTGACCGGCAGGAAATAAGATGCAGAAAGTAATGTCAATGTTGCATTGACCGGACAAAATTATTTCCTTAACTTTGCCGCGATCGCCGTCGCTACGGACGGCATAAAACGACGACATCATGAGACATCTTCATATAATATCCATACTGGTTGCGTTCGCCCTGTCTTCAGCAGCGGCAGCAGCCCAGAACGGATTCATCTCCGGCATTGACAACAGCTACGTTTTTTCCGCTGCCCAGTGCGGCTCGGCAGGAAAGACAGCATCCTTCACGACAGGGGGCAAGTCCTTCAAGGCCATCACGTTCTATTATGACAACAGCACCGTTACCGCCGTAGAAGATGCGGCAGGAAAACGCAGCGTCCTGTTCATGAACGGAAAGCCGACAGTGCAGACATCAGGCGGAGCCAACTACCCTAAAATCGGATTTGAAGGAGGCAAAGAGCTGAATACCAACGAGTATGCGGTAGGCACACATGATTTCACCGATGACGCACAGCCGGAACTCGTCGTCAGCGTACGTTCCGCAACCGGAGACGGCCTGGCAATATATATTTTCCAGCTGAACGGAGACTCATGGAAATGCATCGGCGAGATGGTCACAGTCGGACACGGCATCAAATCAGGCCGCATGTTCCGCCAGACAGCAACGCTCAAGGACCCGTCCACAGGAGTTCTCTACACCTGGACATATCACAACGGTCACTTCGATTTCCTGTCCAGCGACCACGTAGATGACCCTACAGTCCTTTATTGAGTAACCTTCAAAAAAACGACTTGCATCACCAAGGCATCCTCAACACTTGCTGAAAACCCTAAAAAGCCTGGCACATTCCGCTTACAGGAATGCGCCAGGCTTTTACAATTCAGAAAACATCCGGGATAACTTATTCCCTGCTGAAGGAATAAGGACGGGCCCAGGCAGATGTCGCACGGGACTTGTCCGGAACAGGCGTCATGGCGAAATCCACAGACGCACCTGCCGCAAGTTCATCGTAAGTCAGGAAAGTACGGTCCTGCTCGCGTCCGTTCACTTTCATTGACCCGATGTAGAAATTATCATTGGAATTCTCAGGAGCATTGACAATGAACGACTTGCCCGAAGGCATATTGACCTTCACATGCTTGAACAGAGGCGTTCCGACTGCGAATTCTCCGGACGCCGGGCATACCGGATAGAAGCCCATTGCTGAGAATACATACCATGCGGAAGTCTGTCCGTTGTCCTCGTCACCGCAGTATCCGTCAGGAGCCGCAGTATAGAACTTGTCCATGACCTCACGGATACGGGCCTGTGCCTTCCACGGCTGGCCGCACCAGTCATAAAGATAGATGAAGTGCTGGATAGGCTGGTTTCCGTGCGCATAGTTACCCATGTTCATGACCTGCATCTCCCTGATTTCGTGAATCGGGAATCCATAGTAGCTATCGTCGAAAACAGGCGGAATATTGAACACTGAATCCATCATTTCGCTGAAAGGTTCGTCACCGCCCATAAGATCAATGAGGCCCTGCGGATCATGGAAGACTGACCATGTGTAGTGTAGGCTGTTGGCCCATGTTCATGACCTGCATCTCCCTGATCTCGTGAATCGGGAAGCCGTAGTAGCTGTCGTCGAAATGAGGAGGTATGTTGAACACTGAATCCATCATTTCGCTGAAAGGTTCGTCGCCGCCCATAAGGTCAATGAGGCCCTGCGGGTCCTGGAACACAGACCACGTATAGTGGAGGCTGTTGCCCTCGGTGAAGTCGCCGCCCCACTT
>FR890659.1 GCA_000435075.1 Bacteroides sp. CAG:770
GCGACACTACTTTGCATAATGATATGCTTGTCATAAAAGATAAGTTCGATCTGCCACCTGTTGTGATATAGTTCAGCAACCATTATATGGCTGATAGTCAGAGCATTGGTAAAGAATATAAACTTTTTCTTGCTGTACTTATCAAAGTAGATTACTCTACGGATCTTGTCAGTATACTTCTCCATTGTCAGTTGACCAGCCATATAGCCGATGGCATCAGACTGGATACCTGATTCAGGAGAGAAACGGCGCTTCCACTTCATTGGTCTGAAGTCATTGTTTGTCTTTCCTCGGATGACAAAGTAGGCTCCAATGCTTTCAATGTTATGGAGACGTTTGAAATCATTGTAACCTCTGTCGTAGATGTAGAACGAGTTCTCTTCATAAGGAATGACATCCATTGCTTTTGTATCATGGACCTTTGCTGGAGTTATGTGAAAAAAGGAGGGTATTTGCGTCTCAAGATCATACAAAGTGTGTATCTTGATTCCTCCTTTCCTCTTTCTGAACAGAGCCCATTCAAAGGTGTTCAGACATAAGTCAACTGTCGTAGAATCAAAGGCATAGACGTTTCCATTCAGCTTGAAGATGTCAATGATGCGACATCGTTGAGCCTCCGAGATGACTTTGTAGGCAAACTCCTCGAAAATGCGATAATCCCGCTTCGTGTTGGTATCTGCAAGAGTACTCTTGGCTGCATGTCTACCAAATCCAAGGTGATACGCCTTCGACGCATGGGCCTGGGTTGCAAGAACAACATCTCGAAGACTTTCACGGTTGGATAGCTGACCGAACATCAATACGCAAAGTTGGTTATAGCAGGAGAACTGCTTGACATATTTGTCACCACCATATTTCCTTGCGAGATAGTTGAAATCGTTGCGATTGAGGAAGTCTAGGAACTGAGAGAACACGTATTTTCCTTTATTCATATGCCATTCTACGTTAGTCTGGCAAAGATAAATTCAAATCGGTTGACTCGAAAAACCTCTATAACTACCTAACTTTCAATATTTTCAAAGCGCTTTTATGATTTTTTACCGGACACTAATGATTTTCAATACGAAGTTACTAAAAAATCATGTCTTTTTAGGATTGCCGGTACGCAAACCTATCCTATATGTTTCGTTTGTGCTGCAATTTTTGTTTCGAAATGAAAGACTGTAAAACTTGTAGGGGCATAACTTACGATTTGTAAAAATCCGATGTTACAAAACAACAAATTGTAAGTACTGTCCAAAAATTTTAGTTTTTCGTCCGGCATGATACCTGTGTAAACGTTTTAGGGGGTTGTTTTTAAATTTGCAAATTTTTTTTGAAAATTTTAATTACGTTTTAAGTTATGGATAACCAGATAATTAGAAAATACATGTGAAAATTTATCAAAAAAATGTAAGAAAATATTTGTCACGAAAGTAAAAAGCAGTAACTTTGCAACCGAGTTGATGATGAGGTTCTCTCACATACAACTCGTTGGTTATTAGTTTTAGTGTTATTAATTATGTGGTTAGTGTGAGTTTTTGCGCGTGAGGCGTCATTACTCAACGATTTAAAAAGGTCCTTATCAAAAGTAAGGCCTTTTTTTATTTTTATACTATCTTTGTCTGGATTGATGTCTTTCATTGATCGATATTTGTCATTGAAACACCTTGCTATGAAGAATGTTGAATGGCTTTGGCGCAATTCCGCCTGTGCCCGATGGTATATAGTCGCGAATATTTTCCTGTGCTTAGTCAGCATTGGCCTGAACCTTTTTTTCATATGGCTCAGCAAATCCCTTGTGGATGTGGCCACCATCACTCATGACAGGCAGCATCTGGTCATGTGCGGCATACTGCTGTTCCTGTCAGTCATTCTGAGGGTTCTTGTCAATGCTCTGAAGGCTCATGTGGAGAGCATTTCATTTTACAGGACAGTCTTCAATATGCGTCAACATCTGTTTGACGGGCTTCTGAAATCCCAATGGACAGGAAAGGACAGCCATCACAGCGGAGATACCATAAGCCGAGTTTTTACTGATGCAGAGACAGTTGCAAGCGTCGTCTGTCAGGACTTTCCGGCATTGGTCTCATCCATGCTGCAATTGATTGCGGCCTTCATCTTCTTGTCAATGCTGGATTTCCGTCTCGCCGTAGTGATTATCGCCGTGGCTCCGTTCTTTTTCGCATTGAGCAAAATCTTTTTCAGAAGGATGCGGAAACTCTCCAGACAAATCAGAGATACTGAAAGTGTCGTCCAGAGCCATATACAGGAAAGCCTCCAGCACAAGACAGTCGTCCAGTCAATGTTGCAGGGTGATGCTGTTGGAGACCGTCTGGACAGGTTGCAGTCAGAAGAAATGGGCACTGTCAGGAAACGTACAGGGTTCAGCATCTTTTCTTCGTCTGCCGTGAGTGCGGCTTTCGGAATCGGTTATTCCATAGCTCTGCTTTGGGGCGTTTTCGGAATTTATTCCGGCACAGTGACATTCGGTATCTTGACTGCCTTTCTTCAGCTTGTGGGGCAGATACAGGGTCCGTCAATGCGGATTGCGCGGCAGATTTCTTCTTTTGTCAATGCTACTGTAGCCGCTGACCGCCTGATGGAAATCGACCGGGGAGAGAAAGAGGATGAAGGATCTCAGATCTTGGTGGAGGCTCCCGCAGGAATCAGCATTGACAATCTCACTTTCAGATATCCTGACGGCGACAGGTTTATATTCAATGCATTTTCGCATGATTTCGTGCCTGGTTCGAGGACTGCCGTCATAGGGGAGACGGGAGCCGGAAAGAGTACATTGATAAGGCTTATGCTGTCGTTGCTGAAGCCTGTTTCCGGCACTGTACGCATTTATTCGGGGTGTGGTGAAGGGGAGAAAGACGGAATCGAAGTATCGGCATTGACAAGAACCAATTTCATCTATGTCCCTCAGGGAAATACTCTCTTCAGCGGGTCGCTACGCGAGAATCTGCTTATGGGCAATCCGGATGCGACAGAACAGATGCTATGGGATGCCCTCGACGTGGCTGCGGCTGATTTTGTCCGCGAACTTCCGGAAGGGCTTGATACTGTGTGCGGTGAGTTCGGCACGGGCTTGAGTGAAGGGCAGGCGCAGCGTATTGCCGTCGCCCGTGGCCTTCTGCGCTCAGGAAGCATTCTGCTGCTGGATGAATTCAGCTCTTCGCTTGACAATGAAACCGAGGAAAGGCTTCTCAGGAACCTCTCTTCTTCAGCTGTCGGGAAGACCATAATTTTCATTACGCATCGTGACAATGTGGTGAAATATTGTGACAATGTTCTTGAAATCAGATAACTTCTTTTGTGAAAATTCTGTAACACACGTTCTTAAATTGGTATATTGTTATTAAATTTGAGAAAGTAGTTTTAAAAATTGAAAGATATGAATACACACGTAGTCATAATGGCAGGTGGTATCGGTACCAGGCTTTGGCCTGTCAGTACGCCGGAAACGCCGAAGCAGTTCATTGACCTTCTCGGTGTTGGTAAATCTCTCATACAGCTTACTGTGGAAAGATTCTTGCCGGTGTGCGATTCGTCCAGAATATGGGTGGTGACTTCTGAAAGATATGTGGATGTCGTCAGGGAACAGTTGCCACAGATGCCTGTTGAACAGATTCTTGCAGAACCTGTTCCGAGAAATACGGCTCCGTGCATCGCTTATGCTTGTTGGAAGATAATGCGTAAGGATCCGGACGCCAATATTGTTGTTACCCCGTCTGATGCGCTGGTCCTGAGGACCGGGCAGTTTGCGGACGTGATCAGGAAGGCATTGAACTTTACCTCTGAAAATGATTGCATCGTCACTGTCGGAATCCATCCGGACAGGCCTGAAACAGGATACGGATATATCTGCTCCTCTTCTGTAGAGGAAGATAAGATCGTGAAAGTCAATGCCTTCAAGGAGAAGCCGAAGAGGGATATTGCCGAGCAGTATCTTGCCGCCGGCAATTATTTCTGGAATGCCGGTATCTTTGTCTGGTCGGTGACGACGATTGTTTCCCAGATGAGGCAGTACTGCCCTCAGATCGTGTCGATGATGGACAGGATTTCACAGGCTTTCGGCAGGGAAGACGAGAAGGCGGTTCTGGCCGAGCTTTTTCCTCAGTGCGAGAAGATTTCCATCGACTATGCAGTGATGGAAAAATCATCGTCCATATATGTGATCGCTTCGGATCTGGAGTGGTCCGATCTTGGAAGCTGGAGTTCTGTAGGTAAGCATATTCCGGCCGATGAAAATGGAAACCATACAGTCGGTAGTGATGTCAGGATGTTCGGCTGCAAGAATTGTATAGTGCATTCCGGAGATTCGGGCATGATTGTGGTAGATGGTCTGGAGGGTTATGTCGTGGCTGCCAAGGACGGCAATGTGCTTGTCTGTCCTGTTGCTGACGACCAGAAGGTTACAGAGTTTACTAAGGGGAAATAATACATTGAAAATGGAGAGACCTCATTATAAGACAGTGGTTATTTCAGATGTCCACATCGGTGCGCCACATTCCAAAGTCAGAGAAGTTACAGAATTTCTCGGTTCCGTTGACTGCGATCGGCTTATAATGGATGGGGACATAATCGATGGCTGGCAGCTGAAGAATTCCAATGACAAGTGGACAGTCGTGCATTCAGCTTTCTTTCATGTGATAATGAAGATGATGGAAAAGCATAATACGGAGGTGATTTATGTTACCGGTAACCATGATGATTTCCTGGATCCGCTGGTCCCGTCCAAAATGGCCAATATCAGCCTTGTTCATGAATTCATCATCAAGGAGAAGAATCATTCTTATGTAGTTATCCATGGACATGCCTTCGACAGTATCACTTCTAGGCTGACTTTCTTGGCAAAGCTCGGCGATGTAGCATATAATCTTCTGCTGAAGTTCAATAATGTCTGGAACAAGGCCCGCCAGAAACGGGGAAAAGAGTATTATTCTCTTTCCGCGGTCGTCAAGCACAAGGTCAAGCAGGCTGTTTCCGCGATTTCCGGTTTTGAGTCTGATCTTGCTTCGTATGCCAAGGCCAAGGGGTGCGACGGCATTATCTGCGGTCATATCCATCATCCTGAAGACAAGATGCTCAAGGGTGGTATCCATTACCTGAATTCCGGGGATTGGGTGGAGTCATTGACCGCGCTTGTAGAGGATTATGACGGCAACTGGCGCATCGCCAGATATCAGATATAGTTACTATTTAATTTCGGGATAATGAAGTACTTGTTTATAATACAAGGAGAGGGCAGAGGGCACCTTACACAGGCTATGACGATGGAAAGGCTTCTGGTTTCCAGAGGTCATCAGGTAGTCGGAATGCTTGTCGGAAAGAGCGAATCCAGGATTCTTCCTGCATTTTTTACGCAAGGCGTAAGTGCCCCGATAACTTATTTTGAATCAGTGAATTTCGTTTCCGCGGCCAGCGACAAGCGCCCGGATGCATTGAAATCAGTTCTATTCAATATTGCGATTTCTCCGAAGTTCATTCCTTCTATATCATTGATTCGTACTCATATCAAGGACAGCGGTGCTGATGTCATCGTGAATTTTTACGAATTGCTCGGTACGGTTGCATATAAATTGACCGACGAGAAAATTCCTATGGTCTGTGTGGGGCACCAGTTCCTGTTCCTTCATAAGGATATGCATATCCCGGAGTTTGGTTACGAAGGACATCTGGGATTGAATCTTTTTTCTCGCGCGATTGCCAATGGTGCATCCAAACTTCTGGCACTGTCATTCAGGCCAATGCCGGATGACGGCAGGATAAAGGTGGTTCCGCCACTGCTTCGTCCTGAGGTTCTCGCTTATCGCGAAAGTCCCGAGTTCAGGGATGGCGGCTATATATTGGGATATATGCTCAATGCCGGTTTTGCGGAGGAGGTCAATGCCTGGCATCGTGAACATCCGGATGTCTCTCTCCGGTTTTTCTGGGACAATGCCGATGAGGCTCCTGTCAAGATTGTGGATGATACTCTCCGTTTTTATTACCTTGATGACAAGGAGTTCCTCCGTCAGATGGCCGGGTGCCATGCCTATGCTTCTACTGCCGGATTCGAGTCTATCTGTGAAGCCATGTATCTCGGAAAGCCTCTCTTGATGGTTCCGTCTCATATCGAGCAGAAGTGCAATGCTTATGACGCGACCCGCTTCTGTGCTGCTGTAGAGGCCGAGAAATTTGATTTGTCCGTTCTGCTGGATTTTGCCAATGGGGGCAAGTTCCATCGTGATGACAATTTCCCTTCATGGGCGCTTTCCGCTGCCGAAGTGATTGTGAATGAACTGGAAATGAAGTAATACAATTGAGGCTGTCTGAGTGTTCAGGCAGCCTCAAGGCGTAGTATGTTCCGGATACTAGAATTTGTCCATTACAGAGAAAATTGTTTCGCGGACAGCGTCGATAGTGCCGGTACCGTCGATTTCCTCATATTTGCCGGCCTTCTTATAAAACTCGATAAGAGGCTCGGTCTTCTCGTGGTATGTCTTGATTCTATTGTTGATGGTCTCCTCTTTTGCGTCATCGGCACGACCCTCGATAGAAGCTCTGTGGCGGATACGCTCCTTGATCATCTCGTCAGGAATCATGATGGAAATGACAGAAGTCACAGCCTCGTTTCCAGCTGCAAGCATCTTGTCCAGAACCTCAGCCTGGGCGATAGTTCTCGGGAAACCGTCGAGAAGAAAACCTGAAACACCCTTGATAGTCTTGAAAGCATTGTCAATCATGCCCTCTACAACCTCATCAGGAACGAGAGAACCTGCATCGATAAGGGCTTTAGCCTTTTTGCCAAGTTCAGTGCCCTCTGCAATCTCCTTACGGAGCAATTCGCCTGTAGAAAGGTGGCAGAGATTGTATTTTTCTACCATTGCGCTAGCCTGGGTGCCTTTACCTGCTCCCGGAGGCCCGAAAAGAATGTAATACTTCATTTGTAGTTCTACTATAATTTGCCGGATGCGTGCGCATCCTGAGTTATACTTCGGTTTATGCACATTTTTATAATCTGCAAGCCGTTGCAAGACATGCAGTTACATTGACCTTACCTGTGACGGGGCTCTTAATCCTCGTCGAGGATATAAATGTCTTTATAGTTTCTGCCGAGCTCGTTGTAGTCCAGTCCGAATCCGACGATGAACTTGTTCGGAATCTCCATTGCCACGTAGTCGAGTTTGACATCTTTCTTATAGACCTCTGGCTTGAGAAGCATGGTGCAGACCTTGCAGTCCAATGCGCCTTTTTCCTTTACAATACGAGTCAAATCTACGATCGTGTTGCCTGTATCAACGATATCTTCGACGATAATCACATGCTTGCCTTCTATATTACCGGTCATGCCCATGACCTGCTTGACGTTTCCGGTGCTCTCGGTACCGCAGTACGAAGACAATTTCATGGAAACGAGTTGGCAGTCGAATGACAGCCTTTTCATCAGTTCGGCAGTGAACATTATCGAACCGTTCAAGATGCAGAGCAGGACGACAGGCTCCTTAGAGTCGCTGAAGTCGGCGTTTATGTGGTCTGCCACCTTGTCAATGGCCTTTTCCAGTTCCTCATTGGGAATGAAAGGTCTGAAGGTTTTGTCGAATAAAGTAATCTTGCTCATGTTGCTTTTTATTCAAGGACACAAAATTACTATAAAAATTCCAACAAAGAAAAATAATTCCTATATTGCGGCGTAAAGCAGGACTTCGGGTAGAACGGCCACAAAAAATGGCCGTATGAGAATACGAATTTGTGTTGTAGTCTTGCTGTCAATGTCAATGTGCCTGCAGTCGCGGGCGTTTTCACAAGGACAGCGCGAAATAGTTGGAGACGGGAAGGGACGGTTGGTGTCTCAGCCTGTCAATGTCGTGTCTTCCGTTCCGGAAGCGGCAGCCTATTTGTCCGGCGTGTCTGAACTGGAGCAGATTCCGGAAGAGGAAATGGAAAAATGGTGGGACCTTGCGGAGCATCCTGTTCCGATCAATCTTGTCGGAAGGAATGTGCTGGAGGCGTCCGGGCTCATGTCAATGTACCAGATTGTATCTCTGTTGGATTACAGGGCGCGAAGTGGGGATGTCTTGTCAATATCGGAACTTGGGGCTGTCGATGGTTTCGGAAAAGAGACGGCGGAAGCGCTGAGGTGGTTCATATCATTGGAATCGCGCTCCTTACCCGGGAAGTCCTCGGATTATCGGACACCTGTGCGGAACTCATTGACAATCAACGAATCGAATAAGATAACCATTCCTTTTGATGGAAAATCTCCGGATTATTCATGGTCCCATTATGAAAAGTTCAGGACGGGGGCTGAAGGACGATGGTCTGCAGGTCTGTCATTGAAAAGGACATATTCGGACGATGTCCCGTGGCCGTCCGCATATACCGTGCATGGCGCTTATTTCGGGAGGAGGCACCTGTCCCGTCTTGTCGTAGGTGACTATTCCCTCAGATTCGGTCAGGGCCTTGCCCTGTGGAGCGGATTTGCCATGACAGGGGTTTCCGGACCCCGTTCCTTCTGGAAAAGGCCTACAGGCATCTCTCCGTCAATGTCGGCATCTTCATCCTCCAGTCTCAGGGGAGCCGCTGCGGAACTTGATTACGGACGTTTCGGAATATCTGTGTTCTTGGGTTCACCCGGGTTCCGAGACTGGTGTGAAAACGGATCGAAACTGCAATTGGATTTGCTGCCCGGAATGAATGCTGCATGGTTTTTTAGACATGGACAAGTCTCACTTACAGCACTTTGCAACTTGAAAAATGCGAAGTCTATGGGAAAGGCCAATGCCGGGATGGAGGTGTTTCGTGTCGGGGATAAGGTGGTGTTGCCATTGACAAAAGTCTCCGCAGATGCAAGATTCTGTATCCGGGGAGTCGAGATTTTCGGTGAGGCGGCCATGGATATCTGTAATGTGAAACCGGCATTGACAGGAGGCTTCATGTTTCCGGCAGGGGAGTGGAAATTGGCACTGGCTGGAAGATATATCCCTTCGGAGTATGATTTGTCTTTTACGGCTCCGGTTCGTGCGTTTTCCGGCAAGGGTGGGGAACACGGTGCAGCGGCCGGAATTTCATTCAAGTCGTATGAACTGAGTGTGGACTATGCTTTTGTTCCGGAAAAGGACAGGAAGCAGGTCAAGGTGTTGTTGTCCAGCCCTTTAAAGCTCTCTGAGTCTGTTAATCTGGATTTGAGGGTCACAGAACCTTGGAAGTCTTACGGGAATACGAACCGGCTGGATTTGCGTGCTGATTTGAAGGTCAATGCCGGGAAGTGGAATACGGTAGTCCGGGCCTATGCGGCGTTGACGGATAAGTTGTCCGGACTGGGCTATGTCGAGGAAAGTTATTCCGGACGGATCGGGGCAGTTTTCTTGCGTGGGACAATGTTTGCCGCCGACAGCTGGGACGGTCGTCTGTATTGCTACGAACGTGATGCGCCGGGGGCTTTCAATGTTCCTGCGTATTATGGGCGGGGTTACTCGTTGTCATTAGTGGCGCGGCTCAAATTCCGTTTGAGGAAGAATGATGCCGTCAAGGCGTATATTAGAACGGGATATGCGGATACCCCGTGGCTTAGTCCAGGACAAACAAAGTGGCGTCCGGCCAAGGCTGAACTTAAAATGCAGATTACTTATTATTTTTAGAGAGTATGGCCAGAACTGCGGCTGTAGCAATAACGGTTACGTTAAACCTCCTTGAGATAGCGATGCTGCTTCTCGGGGAAGATCTCCTTGTATATGTCTGAGGTTCCTTTCGGAATGAAAATCTTCCTGAGTTTGGTACATCCGTAGAAAGCGTCGGGGCCGATGGCTATAAGTCCTTCCGGCAGAGTGATTTCCTTAAGGGATTCGCAAAATGAGAATGCTTCGGCGCCTATCAGTTTGAGTCCTTTGTTTATCCTTACTTTCTCAAGAGAGAAACACTCGAAGAATGCACGTTCTCCGATGGATTTGAGAGATGCGGGGAAACCTATCTGCTCGAGTTCCCAGCAGCCATAGAATGCCTCGTCCCTGACGGTAAGGAGGGATTTCGGGAGACCGAATCTCTTGACCCAGCCGCACTCCTTGAATGCAGCCTCGCCGATATGTTCCAATGAGTCAGGCATATGAATCTTGTCCAGAAATGAAACTCTTTCTTCTTCTGGGATTTCACTGCCTATAGGCCGGTCTTCAGCCATGTATGGCTGGAAAGAGAAAACATTGTCGCAGATTATTCTGGTACCTTCGCGGACATTGACTTCATCGGGAAAGTTCTCTGCGTCGAGCAGCTTGAGGCCGTCGGCGCTATAACTGCAGTTGTAGTCGCTGTCCCAGTCGTCGGTTGCCAAATCTTCCTGTGATGCTGATGTGCTGATGCTTAGAATTTTAAGCAAATCTTCAGGTAATACCTGCATGTTTTCATCTTTCATTTTCTGTCCGTCTTTATGGTTGCCGGTTAATGACCGGCCGTTTAATCTCGGCAAAGATATAGTAAATTCAGTGAAATTGTTTGTAAATTCGCATAATAAACATGTTGAAGGACAGAACATATATAAGAGTCATACTCCCGCTCAGACTTGACTGGGAGCCGTATTATTATGTCCCTGCTGAGATGGCGCGGGGCGGAATTGCCGTTGGAATGAGGGTTTCTGTCCTGTTTGCGAGGAAGGAGTATCTTGGCGTGATCTGCGCGGCCTGTATTGAACCTGACGTTGAGGAGGGTAAAATAAATGCCGTCTTGTCATTGGAAAGGGGACTGGAGACGATTACTGCCAATGAGCTTGAATTGTGGCGTTTTGTTTCCGGATACTATCTCTGTACCGTGGGCGAGGTTTTTAAGGCAGCTTATCCGCAACTGAAAGTGGATAAGGAAGTTGCAGACGCTAAACGTGAAGCGAAGCGTCTCTCTGTCATTGACAGGAAACTTCAGGCGCTTGCGTCCCGGAAGGATAGGCTTTCCGCTTTTCTTGAGAAAAAGCGGCTGGCGGCCGAACTGGCCAAGTCTGATTCTTCGAAGAAGAAGTTTTCGGATGAGGCGGAAAAATATGCCGCCCAGATTTCGCTTGTGGAGCAGTCCATGTCAATGCTGGAGGATGAGAAAGTGTCAGGTCCGGACAATGTGCGATGCTTCGAATCCTCATATGAGGTGTCGCTGAGCGCTGCGCAGAATGATGCGTATTCGGCAGTGAAATCTGCATTTCAGGAGCATCTGCCTGTTCTTCTCAATGGAATCACGGGCTCCGGAAAGACTGAAATATATGTGAAACTGGCATTGGAAACAATGCGTCAGGGGAAGAATGTCCTTTACATGATTCCTGAGATTGCAGTCAGCAGGCAACTGGAAGAAAGGCTCAGGTGTATTTTCGGAGCATATCTGTTCACTTTCCATTCGAAAGTTACTGCTGCCAAGAGGGAAGATGTCGCGTCAGAGATCCGTTCGGGAAATTACATAGTGCTTGGTACGCGTTCTTCGATATTCCTGCCTCACCATGACCTGGGATTGATAATCGTGGATGAGGAACATGATACCTCGTATAAGCAGGACGCTCCGGCACCAAGATACAACGGAAGGGATACTGCATTGATGCTGGCCCGTATTTACGGGGCGGAGATTATCCTCGGGACTGCAACTCCTTCGCTGGAGTCCCTCTACAATTGCAGAATCGGGAGGATGAAGAAAGTCGATCTTCCGGAAAGATATTACGGCGCGTCCGATTCGGATGTGGAAATCATTGACACTTCTGCGGAAAGGAGAAAGAGGGGAATGGCGGGGAATTTCTCTTTTAAGCTCATTCAGCGTATCAGAACGGCTCTGGCGGACGGCGGACAGGTTCTGCTCCTTCGTGCAAGACGTGCGTATTCTCCTGCTGTCCAATGCACTGCGTGTGGAGATATCCCGCGTTGTCCGCATTGTAATGTGCCGCTGAGCTGGCATCGTCAGGAGGGGATTCTATTGTGTCATTACTGTGGCTGGAGAACACCATTTTCGGGAAAGTGCGCCAAATGCGGCGGGACAATGGAGGCGTTGGGCGCAGGTACGCAAAAGATTGAGGAGGAGGTGTCCAACCTTTTCCCGGAGGCCAGGGTTGCCCGTCTGGACAGTGATACGGCCGCTGTTGCAGGCAAGGAATCGGAGATAATCCGGGATTTTGCAGACAGAAAAATCGATATACTTGTCGGGACTCAGATAATTACGAAGGGCTTTGATTTTGACGGGCTTTCTCTCGTTGCTGTGCTGATGGCCGATTCCCTTTTGGGCCAGCAGGATTTCAGAGCAGACGAAAGGGCGTTCCAACTTCTGGAGCAATTCCGGGGAAGGACAGGACGGCGTGGTCAGAAAGGAATTTTGGTTATACAGACATCGCGTCCGGATCATCCTGTATATCAGGCTTTTTCGCATGAAAACGAGGATGGCGTAATGAGTCTTGCCTCTGGGGCTGAAAGAAAAGCATTGATAGAGTCAATGATGGACGAACGCCAGGCCTTCGGTTATCCCCCGTTTTCGAGGATTGTGCGGGTAATCGTGAAGGACGCCAATGAAGCGAGACTGGAAAAGCTCTCGCGAATGTTATATTCTGCCATTGTCAATGCTTTTGGCATTTCCATGTCAGGATTTGTGCAGACGTTTGCCCAGCCGGTTTCTGTCGTCGGTCCTTACCCGCCGGCTGTGGACAGGCAGTCAGATATATTCGTGAGGCATCTGCGTGTAAGTTTCAGGAAGGACGGTGCGCTGTCTGACAATAAACGGAAACTTGTGGATATCGTGAAGGCTTTCGAGACTCAACATGCTTATACTGCGCATGTTGCGCTTGATGTGGACCCTGTGTAAAAGAAAAGTTATCAACAGTTCGCGTGGGGTATCGATTATTTTATTAATTTTGTGAACTTTACATAATTAAATAGTGGCATGCGGACGACATCTTCCAGTTGTTGCGGTATGCATTATAGAGTTTAAAAGATGGGAAAGATCATAGCAATAGCGAACCAGAAGGGAGGAGTGGGAAAGACTACGACTGCGATTAATCTTGCGGCGTCTTTGGCTGTCCTTGAGAAAAAGGTCCTCATCATTGATGCGGATCCGCAGGCCAATACCACATCCGGACTCAACTTCTCTCCTGAGGATGACAGAAAACGGACTTTGTATGAGGTACTTATCGGAGAGATAGGTATCCGTGACGCGTTGATTCAGACAGAGATTGCCAATCTCCAGATGGTGCCGTCGCATATTAACCTTGTCGGAGTCGAAATAGAGATGCTTGAGGCTGAGGAGCGTGAGTCCATCATGAAGAAAGCTATTGAACCGGTCCGCGATGACTATGATTATATTATTATAGACTGTTCTCCTTCATTGGGGCTCATTACTGTCAATTCGCTGACTGCTGCGGATTCGGTGATGATTCCTGTTCAGCCGGAGTTCTTTGCGTTGGAGGGACTCGGAAAGTTGCTCCAGACAATCAGATTGGTTCAGAATGGCGTGAATCCGGCATTGACAATAGAAGGATTTGTGGTTACGATGTTCGATGGTCGTACGAAGGTGCATACACAGGTGCTGAACCAGCTTCGGGAACATTTCAAGGATATGGTGTTCAATTCCATAATTCAGAGAAACATACGCCTCAGCGAGGCTCCTTCCCATGGCAAGCCGATTATTCTGTATGACATCATGAGCAACGGAACTACGAATTACCTGAATCTCGCGAAAGAGGTTCTGGAGAAAAATGAAATAAATAGTGTAAGACATGAGTAAACAACAGAGAGGACTTGGAAGAGGCATCGGGGCGCTGCTTGGTGATGTAGGGGACCTTGAGTCGTTGCGCAGTCCGGTCGGATATGTCAATAAGGAGGTCGTGGGGACAAAAGAGCCTCAGGACACTGCTGATGTGCTTCGTATCCCGGTAGATATGATTGAACCGAATCCTTTCCAGCCGAGAATGTCTTTTGATCAGGAGGCTCTGGAGGAATTGGCGTTGTCGATCCGTACTTTCGGACTTATCCAGCCTATCACAGTCAGAAAGAAATCTGACAACAGATATCAGATTATCAGTGGTGAACGTCGTTTCAAGGCCTGCAGGATGACCGGAATGACGATGGTTCCTGCATATATCAGGGATGCCAATGACCAGGGAATGCTGGAGATGGCGATTGTGGAGAATATCCAGAGAGAGAATCTGGATCCTATCGAGGTAGCCATGAGTTATCAGCGTCTTATCGATGAATGCAGTCTGACTCAGGAGCAGATGGCTGACAGAGTGGGAAAGAAGAGAGCGTCGGTAACCAATTATCTTCGTCTTCTGAAATTACCGGCTAAGGTTCAGCATGACTTGAAGGTCGGTCTCTTAAGTGTAGGTCATGCAAAAGTTATTCTTGGCGTGGCTGACCAGACTCTTCAGGAGCAGTTGTGTGATCTTGTGATTAAACATGGCCTGTCGGTGAGACAGTTGGAGGACAAGATCAAGGAATTGCAGGGAAGTCCTGCCAAGCCGCAGAAGAAAGAAGTTGCTCTTCCGGACGATTATTATAAAGTTCTTGAGCATATCGGCAAGTTTTTTGATAAGAGCATCAGCCTGAAAAGAACTGAATCCGGAAAGGGTACAATGACGATTCATTTTGACTCTGACGCGGAAATCAGCCGTTTTCTCAAGGCTCTTGAGGATTCAAATATCTGATTTGCTGCCGATGTCTAAAAGAAAATATCACATACTGGCTCTGCTGTGCTTGTTCCTGCTGTCGTTTTCGTTCAATGCGAGGGCCCAGTTCAAGGAGAAGGCTTTCACTCAGAACTATAATGATGAGAGTGATTCTACAGCCAGAGATTCTACAGATGCCGCATTCACCTTCAAAGAGTTTTTCGGGGGAGTGCGGCATAAGAGGGATGCGCGCATAGGTGTCCTTTTTGCCGGTTCCACCGTTTTCGTGGGAGCGCAGCAGATGTACAACAAACAGTATTGGAAACTGCCTGTCATATATGGCGGAATGGCTGCGACTGCCGGTGCCGGAATATATTTCAGGCATCAATACAATGTGGACAGAAACAATCGTGACAAGACGATAAGCAATTTGTGCTTTCTGGGAACGGGGCTGATTTATTGGGGCTCGTTGCTTGACGGTGTCGGAAACTACAAGAAAGGAACATATCCGCAGGCCGGAAAGGCAACTCTCTACTCGGCACTTCTTCCTGGTCTCGGGCAGGCATACAATGGGGAGTTTTGGAAGATACCGATTTATTATACGGGACTCATGTGTTCCGCCCATTTTCTGATTACGTACAATACGAATTATTTGCGTTATAAGAGGATTTACAATGCCGCCACTGCTGAAAACTCCACTTACGATGGCCCTGTATCTGCCTCTACTGCAAAGTATTACAGAGATGTCTATAGAAGGTATCGAGATTATTCCGTCGTGGCATTGGCCGGATTTTATCTGCTTCAGATTATTGACGCGAATGTCTTTTCCTATATGCAGAATTTTGAACTTGGTGATGATATTTCGATGAGTGTTTCTCCGACGATGATTTCTCCTGACATGGGTTATGCCATGAATACGGGAGGTTATTCAGGCAGAAGTGGCTTCAGTCGTCCGACGGTCTCCGGTTCAGAAGCTTTCGGTCTTAGCATCGGATTCAGGTTCTGATGTTCGCATAACATTGAAATCCGAAACTGCCGAAAAAGATATGAGTTTGTAAAGAGTTAATTGTCAATGAAATTATACAGTTTTTTTTCTACCGCCGCTGTGGTAGCGGCTGGGGGGTTTTTGGTTTCCCCCCGCCGCTGTGGTAGCGGCTGTCGTTTTCGGGCCCTCCTGTGAGAGTGCTTCCGCCCAGAATCTTTTTTCAGGAATCCGACAGAAAAAGTCGAGGAAGGAGTTGATCAATGAGAATATCCGGCTTAGGTCAATGATGGATTCTCTTATGCTTGAGATTGATTCTTTTCGGGATACTGCATACGTTGAGGAGGAATATACAGATGGAGTAAAGTCGTTTTCTCTTCTGGATGGTGTTGCTCCGGAGACTTATTCTCAGGAAGTGACTGACAGTCTGCTGAATCTTTGGTATCTTCATCGTCAGGCAAGGACCAGTGACGAGGGCAGTTACAATATGGATTCTGTCAAGTTTACGTCGAATGTCCCTGACAAGGTTTTCATGGAGCGTCTTGCGAAGATGAATTCATATATTACGCTGCCGTATAATGAGACGGTGCGTAACTATATCATTCTCTATTCTGACAAGATGCCTACCAAGATGGCCAAGATGCTGGCATTGTCACGTTATTATTTCCCGATTTTCGAGCAGACTTTGGACAGATACGGCATGCCGGATGAATTGAAATATATGGCTGTCATTGAATCTGCCCTCAATCCGATAGCAGTTTCCAGGGCCGGTGCCAAGGGTATGTGGCAGTTCATGTACACTACTGCGAAGAATTATGGCCTCGAGATCAATTCTTATGTGGACGAGAGGCTTGACCCTTTCAAGGCTGCTGATGCGGCCGCAAGATACATGTATGATGCCTACAGGATTTTCGGAGACTGGAATCTTGCGATTTCGTCATACAACTGCGGTGCAGGCAATGTTAACAAGGCAATTCGCCGTTGCGGTGGCAACAAGGATTTCTGGTCGGTGTATGAGTATCTTCCTCGTGAGACCAGGGGGTATGTTCCGGCTTTTGTCGGTGCTATGTATGCGTTCTCTTATTACAAGGAGCATGGCATTGTGCCTGATCCGGTTCAGATGCCTGCTCATCTGGACACTTTCCAGATTCACCGGATGCTTCATTTCCAGCAGATTCATGATTTGACCGGCATTTCTGTGGATGAGCTCCGTAACCTGAATCCTCAGTATGTGCATGATATTATTCCGGGAAATGAGAAGGAGTATATTCTGCGTTTGCCTTTGCAGTATTCCGGCAAGTTCATTGAGGTGGAGGATTCTGTCTATACTCACAGGGCGAAGGAGTTGTTCAATCCTGCGACTTTGCAGAACATCGCTTCTTCAAGTAATGGTAACAGGATTACATACAGAGTGAGGAGTGGTGATTATCTCGGAAGGATTGCTTCAAGATATCATGTGTCAGTTTCCCAGCTAAAGAAGTGGAATCATCTGAAGAGCAATAATTTACGTGTCGGCCAGGTGCTTGTGATTTATGGCAAGGGTGGCGGTCCTGTGTCGACAGCCAAATCGGCTTCGTCATCGGCGGCCAAGTCTTCGGTCACTTCACAGCAGTCCGTTGCCAAGTCAGGTTCTGCGACCTCGTCTAAACAATCAGCCGCTGCAAAGTCCGGATCAGGAGCGGTTTCTGCAAGCGGAACTTCGTCTTCGAAGTCGGTAGGTGCTTCCGGTTATACTATCTATACGGTGAAGAAAGGCGATACCTTATATAGTATTGCCAAGGCGTATCCGGGAATCAGTGCTGACGACATCATGAAGTTCAATGGAATTTCCACTGCTATAAAGCCTGGCATGGTTCTGAAGATTCCTAAGAAGTAGTCGAAATCTTGCGTAGGACTTACTCTAATGCCATAATTGTTTCATAAAAATGGCATAAAAGAGCAAAAAGTCCGGAAAAGTTTTGGAAAGAAGAAAAATATACCTATCTTTGTATTCCCAAAGCAATGGTGCTATGGCCGAGCGGTTAGGCATTGGTCTGCAAAACCAAGTACAGCAGTTCGATTCTGCTTGGCACCTCGAAGTCCCTCGCATATTTGGCGAGGGTTTTGCTTCCTTAGCTCAGTTGGTAGAGCACGACACTCTT
>FR890660.1:0-11359 GCA_000435075.1 Bacteroides sp. CAG:770
TCTATGACCTTAATAAGTCGCTTAGTAATCCTTAAAAAATAACTTGGTAATCTTTGCGAGGCTTTTCGGTCTATATTCCTTTTTATGACCAAGTTGGCCAAGTGGTATGACAGGGTCTACAAGATGAAACTGAAGTGCTTCAACACGGTATTACAGACGTTTATGAATAACTACCAGACTATCCTGAACTACTTCGACAACCGTTCTACCAATGCATCTGCAGAGTCCTTTAATGCCAAAGTAAAAGCTTTCAGGGCTCAGTTCAGAGGCGTAAGGGATATTCCATTCTTTATCTTCAGGCTTGCCAAGATCTTTGCCTGACACACGGCACCGCAGCCGGCAAATACGCCGGCCGGCTGCTCAAAGCAAACTGCGCAGCTCAGCCCAAGGGCTGCTCCGCTTGCTTTGTGCCTCAGACGCACTATGAAATGCAAATCAACCGGGATTTTTCGTTGAGCCGTTTGTTCTCCCCCTGACCCGAAACGAAGCGCAGCTGCAGTAAAATTAAAAAGTTAAACCCCCGTAGAATGCATCTACGAGGGTTTCGTGTGGTGCCACCGAGAATCGAACTAGGGACACAAGGATTTTCAGTCCTTTGCTCTACCAACTGAGCTATGGCACCAAGTATTTTTCCTTACTTGAAGTTCGGTGAAGTACCGTTCTTTTCGTTTGGGATTACAAAGGTAGGCATTTTTTCTTACACTCCAAATTTTTCTTGCACTTTTTTCAATATTTTTTCGAAGTTTTTTTGCGCATATACAATAACTCATTATCCCTCAGGGAATTGTCCAGGAACACTTTTTTTGACATTTTTCTGTCATCACCAGACTCAGATATGCAACCTCGAAACCACATTAAGTAATATCAACTCAAACAATCAGAAATAACTCCCCTATTCCTCATCGCGGACACAGCGGACAGTGCCCCTGCCGGAACTATCGAGGGAAAGCTGGCCGGTATACTGCCAGATAAGACCCTGACCGCTGCCCTGCTTGTAATAGCCGGCACGGGCACCCGTAAAGAACGTATTGCTCCACATGAAATTGGAAGGCTTGGAAAGGAACATCGTCATCATTGACAATTCCCTTTGGTTCGGCACGCGCCAGGCACCGCCCTTGGCGGCCTTGCACACGTCGGCCGTGGCAGATATGAACGGCTGATTGTAGCCCGTATTGATAATCGAGCCACGCGCAAACGTGCCTGGCAAATCAGAAGAAGCCACGATGAACTTCCCGTAAAGTTTGTTGGTCGTATTCTCGCCACGCTCAAGAGAAGGGCTCATGGCCGTCGATTGATAACCGCGGAGAGCATCTTCAGCAAGAAGCATGGTAACCTCTGTACCATCATCCACAGACCTGGTCGCATAATATTTGTCAGCCGTCACACCCACACCAGTACGATTGGACTGCAGATTCCTTACACAACGGACCTTGGAAGCCTGACCCCAAGAATTGACGACACCCTTGCGAGAAGTAGAAACGCCCTCTTCAGCCCAGAGCACAGCCATATCAGAAGAAGTGAAATAATGCCAAAACTTCAGAGCCTGATCTTTGATAAGCTTATTTCCATTCATATCATAGATTCCCTGCTGATAAGCCGTCTTCAGCGCATCCCAGTCATTCGGATTAAATAGACGCGCATCAGTAGGCAGAATCTCCTCACCACTCCAAAGACCGATGTACTGGCCCACAGAAGGAAGGTACCATTTGACCTCGGAAGCCTCTATCTTTCCATCGCCATTCTCATCACGATTACGGCTCATACAGGCCATAAAAACATCAGTGTACAAATCCTGTGCATTGTCACTACGCTTCTGCATCCCGGATGTCGGGTAAAAAACAGAAACATTCTTCCTGGTCGTGGCAAGGCCGTCCCAAGTCTCACCGGTTCCCGAATAATTGGAATACTTCAGGGCAAAACCCTTGACCTTCTCCTCCTCCGAAACACTCTCCACCCCATAAGGCACAAGCGTCGGGTCCATCTTATAGAAAGTCCAGACAGGCTCCTGCGAAATCACATACTTGGCCTCCGCATAAGAACTCATCTTGTCAGGACTCGTCTCATAAGTATTCGCCAGATACACAATACGCTCCTCAGTCCGGTTCGCATACTCAGTCCAATCCCTGTCACTATAATAATTCTCATCAATGAAACACGTATAATAGACTCCGCGCTTACCATTGACCTTAGCATTGAAATACGAATCATTGTCCGCATTTGCCATAAGATCGACAAACATCCTGAAGACATTCATCGTATTGTCCAGGCCCGGAAAACGACAGACGTCCGCCACGGTACGGGCCGAATACGTCTTCTGACCGACACCTGAAGTCGCGCCGGTATTCTTCACGAAATGCACCCAATAATAGTCATGCTCCGTCTTTCCGCCCTGAGGATCAGCAAAATAAGCCTCCTTCCCGGCGACCGGAACAGCATTGAAATGACCATCGAAAGTCCCGACCTTCGCCGCATTCCTGTCTGCATCAGTCTCGGCAGCCTTATACGCAGAAGGGTCATACAAGCCATCCGGTCGAACCAGAAGACTCTCCGTCTCCCCGAAAGCCGTCTTGAACTTCACAATGTATCCGAAATCCCTGAGTCCCTGAATCTCCTCCTGCGTAAACGAAAAGACACGAGACTCATAATGACAGTCCACATCGAAAACCTCACCATTGTCAGTCCTGATGATCACCCCCTCAGCCCCGGGATTATCCTTGTCAATGATAGTGTTCCCATCCGCCTTCGCCTCAGCGACAATATCATCCACCCCATTGACAGTAACGGTATATTCATACTTGTAGTTCCTCGCCACACTGAAATCCGAAAGCGACTTCCCGAAATCACCCAAATGGATGGTATAGTGCACATTACCAGAAACATCCCCCTTCTTGTACTTGCCATAAATGACAATATATGTAGAATTCACAGGAGCATTGACAAAAGACTTCACACCATCAGAATAGACATTCCTCTCGCGGTCATTCCACTTCGAAATGTCAGAAGACGACGTCTGGATATTCTCCGGAAGATAGAAATTCACCTCCAGCTCATTCATGACCGTACGCGGCAAATTCTCGAAATCCGCATATGATGCAGTCGTATTCTTGTCAATGACAGGAACCCGTCGAGGGACATTGCAAATCACATAATAATCAGGGTCGAAACTAATCCCCTCCCCGGTCTTCACCGTAATCTTATTCTTGGAAACCGCCTTAAACAACTTAAGACGCTGAGCATCAGCAGAAATAGGATTATCAATCCTACCAGTACCCGTACCGGACTTCGACACATGGACAGGCTCACCATCATTGACATAACCCGTCATGAGAAAACAATTGTCCATCGGATTTACAGACTCCTTCTGACGCGAATATACAGCCGCGAGAAAATCCTTCCTGGTCAGGTCCGAATTCGTCGCATTCAGAATCCGCTCATCCGTAATGCTGTACTGGGACGTCACCGCATTGGCGATACCATAAATATACACATCCCCCGTAACCGCCTGAATACCGGAAATATCCGCAGACTTGTCATAACCGGTAGAAGAATTACGGTCAGCATTGAACTTCAAGTCACTCTCCGAAAAAGTCTTGAAACCCACAAGCACACCAATCTTGTCGAACACGTACACACGGAGATCATGGACAGCGACCTCATTGGCATCATTCGGGTCCCAGCCCTTGACCACCACCCGGTCAAGCTGCCCCGACAACACATTGAGAGACAACGTTACAGCCTCCCCGTCACCTGCGGCGGAAGGAACCGTCTCCTTCGCGCAAGCGGCGAAAATGATTAAGGTCAATGCCAATGCAAATATTCTTTTCATAGCTTCATCAATTGAATTCCACACCTCCGCCATGACCGCCATTCCACTGCATGACAGTGACTTTCAGGTCAATGACAGTATTGCTGTAAGACAGATTATAGAGATAACGCTTGCCGGCCTCCCAGCGAGAATCAGGCGTAATGGCGTCAAGACTGAAAGATTTGTCAATGTCACGCTCCACATCCTTATAATAAGTAGTCTTGGAATAATCGCCATTAGAGTCCTCCTTGAAAGTCACATCATAATCACCCTTATGATCCTTATTATATATGTAGCGGTCAGATAACTTATCATAATCATACTCCCCCTTTCCGGGATTATGCGTGGGATTGACCACAGAATAACCGCTTCCCCTTCCGTTATACACATATCCGATATGACCGACACTTTCCGTCACCGTATAACTGAACTTCAATGTCTTGCCCTCCAGACTCTGCGGCCACGCCAACTTGAACTCCCCCTTGTCCGAAGCAGTCCCCACTACGGAGCCGACATGATTGAACAAATCCACCTTGGCATTGGCAGGAAGAATCTTCACAGTCACCCCGTCAGCAACACCTTTTATATCAGAAACATTTGACAATGTATAAGTTACGGAAGGACAGCCGGAAATATCCGCATCCCTCGTCCATGCACCGGAATAGTCAATGCCGGCCTCGCCACCGGACTGAATCTGCAGGGAAACATCCTTCAGTTTCAAGTCCCCTGCACTCTCATTCTTGAGAGTAAACGCAAATGCCGAAAACAAATGCTTAAAAGTCAAACCAACAGGCCTCTTTACATCAGTTCCATCAGAGATATCAGTTCCTGCAGACGTGTCCAGATTACGCTCCACGACATTGGAATAAACGAAATCGAACTGCGGAGAATCCAGATTCATCTCCGTCTGCGGAACCGCAAAAACATGAGGCGCCCCTGCCTTACCGAATCCGCAGCCGTCGCCCCACAAAGTCGCAGGGGACAATGCCGGATCCACGGATTTGTCATTGACAAGAACACCATAAAAACGATGGGCACCCGCCTTCGTCCAATAATAATTTTCAATGCCAGAATCAATGTCAATGTCTTTGCGGAACGGCCAGACAGCTCCGGCCCCTCCGCCGTCAGACACGACATACTTCCCGTCAATATATGCCACAGGACTGTCTCCCATATACACATCCCAAATCTGCAACGCATTGGCGAAGTGACAGAAAGAGTCCCCGTCAAGCATAGCCTTGGTATTCTGCCCGTCACCCCGGGCAGTCACGCATATGGGACTGCCAGAATTCACATCTTCCCTCTCTACCCGCACACTGGTGCAGGAGGTAAAGGCCAATGCGGAGGCAACGCCCAAAACAAACATATATTTCATATCAGTTATCATTATCAAAACCGAAGACGGATGCCCACAAAGCAGGCAAATTACTTATGCTCTATAGCACCACCTTCTGTGGTGACATTCTCTTCTTTCCATGGCTGAACTGAAGGTGCGATGTAAATCTGGTCATCAGTACCGAATGTAAAGTTGATATCATAGATATAATGCTTTGCATTCATCCATGTAGTAAGAGACTGTTCACCCACTTTACACTGATTGAGATGAAGTACCGCTTTCTGCTCCACTTTTGCAGTTCCTGGAACATGCTGATCATAAGTGATAGTGGCTACAATGTCGTTTGTAATATCCTGCGGGATTACAAGAGTACCGTTTGCATTGTTCTCCACACTGGCAGATGTCGCCGTTAGAGCCTGTTCTCCCCTGAAGACTACAATAGGCTGCTGCTGTATCGCATTATCAACAATCGGAGTCCAGTTGATTTCGGCAACATGTGTCTCAAACTTACCCTTTGTCGCAACATTATCAAGAGTCAGGCTCTTAATAGTGATGACCGGCTCGGTAGTCGTGGCCATATCCGCAGGTTTCGTAAACTTAGCCTTGAAAGTAATCCAGGACATGGCATGATAGAAAGTCATGGCCACATGGTTGGATTTTGAAGTGTGTGACGATGCAGTTACCGGACTCCACATCAAGTCAACTGTCTTGTCGGTAAGACGTGACTGGGTAAAAGTTTCGTTTTTGAAAATGTCAGACACCACAGCAGTTCCGTCAGCCTTGAATGTATGTGAACTGACAGCCGGCTTGGCATCAGCATCTGTAAGAGGAGAATAGGCAGCAAACACGAGGGAACCGTTCTTCGGCCAATAATAAGGGTAAGCGGCACCATCCTTCCATCCTGCCCAGTTAGTTCCGTTCTTCTTGAACTGGACATTGTCAAGATAGGTTGACGCATCCTTGAACAATTTAACGTCAGTACCATCCAGGCAATCAGCCTTGTAGTAAGCGTACACACCCATAATCCGATCAGCAGGGAAGACCCCATCGGTTACAGTTGTCTTGGTCTTGTTGATTTCATTGACAGGAGCCAATTCAATCTCTCCAGCAGGCTCATAGCTTACTGAAGACTTGGTGCAGGCAACAACGGCGCTGACGCCAAGCATTACAATAAAAAGTTTTTTTCATCTTAAAAAATATAAAATGTTGTTAAATGATAATTTCAGAAACGATATCTTTCCATTCGTCCACGTCAGGGGCAAGACCGCCTCCCGAACCGGGCTTGTCAGGCTTAGGAATCACGATGTCACCCGTCTTCACGCGGATTATCTGTTCTTTGTTTCCCGGGAACTGGGCCGACACATCGACATTGAAAATATACCCTTTGCCGGCGGTATCGGTAATCACGAGCGAAAGTATCTGTCTTTCAGCGGGATTCGGGTTCTGGCCGAAGGTATTGAAACCGGTCTTCAGCGTCCCGTCGGCATTGATGCCCTTCACGTCGAAATAGACAGTCGCGACATCGTCCGAGCGCTCCCCTGTCGAAATCCGGTTAAACTCCGACACACCGGTAATCACCGCCGAAATTGACGAGACGTTTTCAATGCCATTGACCTTATCTACCTCCAGAATCCACGACTGGACGACAGTTTCGCAGTCTATTGTCAATGTTACTTCAGGAGAATCGACAGACCTTGCCGGAAGATCGACCTTGTTCAGTCTCCCCACAAAGAGATGGTCCGGGTCATAGACGATATGCTCGTCCTCGTCTCCTTTAGCGCTCTTGGTGCCACGACTCTTCAGTTTGCTCTTGAATTCTTCCGAAATAGAGTTCGTGGCAGCAAAAATCCTGTTGAAATTGTCGGGTTCCTTCACCAGAGTCACCTGAGTATCAAAGTTATAGGCCAACACATCATAGATTCTTCCCGGAAGGACATTGACCTGACCTCCGGAAAGCGGAAGATAGGCCTGTGTTACAAGGTGTCCGTCAGAATGGTCGAAGAAAGCGACCCTCATCACGGACGGGTCCTTGGAGACGGTATAGTTCACGATGTCGCGGTCGAGATTCATCACGACATTGACAGTATAGTCAGCCTCCAGAAGCGGACGTCTCCTGCATGAGGCAGCAAAGACAGTCAGCATCATAAGTATCAGAATGCCAGTTCTTTTCATCGCGCACCTCCTTTTATCTGACGTTTCACGATGAGCGGAAGCACGAAAGAGATTCCCACCCTTGTCGGGCCGAAGAATGTATAATAATTCTGCTTTACGCCTGGGTCCTTGATGAGGTCGGCCCAGTCGGATGTCGGGGTGTAATGGCGTGCCTGTGTAAGGATGCAGCCCACACCGACATTGAACTCCATCCTCATCCATTTCTTCCTGCCTATCGGCATACCGAAAGTATAATCGACACCAAAGTCAATGTACTCACCCTGATAGCCACTCTTACGCTTCTGATAGTCATAGTAGCCGCCACCGGCATAAAGACCCAGAGCATGACCTTTCAGTTTATCGTCACGAGTCCACTCATATTTACCGTTTCTACCTGTAAACCAATACTTTCCGTCTATAAACCAACCCAGCATCTCACCACAGTATTTATTACTTTTGGCCAGCCACCAGGGATACCAGTAATCGGCACCGATAGAGAAATGACGTCCGACAGGAATTTCCACGCCGAAGTTAAGCCCGGGAACAAGCAGATTCGTCCTGCCTGCAAAAATCATCTGGCGCCCGTACTCCGGAAGCACAGGAGAAACCGGTTTCGTCTGAGGGATTAATGCCAGACGGGATGGAGTGGAAGGATAGTCGGTAAAATGCTTCTCCACGTGTTCGATTCCAGGATCCACCCACACGCAAATCCATGTGGCATAACGCAGCCGAGGCATGTTTTCATCGATGATATGACGCCAGGAACGACCTCCATCCAATGACTTGAGACTCAGCTTTTTGGATTCAGTATCAATGTCAGAGCGCCGTATTCCGAGGACCTGTTCCCTGTCTTCCTCATGATAGTTTCTTTCGATTTCTTCGGTAAGTCCTTCCCAGTTTTCAGGAACAGGATCCAGTTTGATTTTGTCTGCGGTGAGTGATGAGCCTTCAGGCACCATCTTGAGAAGGAAAGTTTTTGCCGACTCCGCACGTTTACGCGAAAGCCATACATTTCGGGAGTAAGGACCTTCAGGAGATGCAAATGAACGGATTGTGATACTGTCGATTTTCGGGGAAATGGACAAGAACTTGCGGATCTGACCAAGTTGCCAGATATTGTCGAGATATTGCTCGTCAATATCGATGCCGTTGAGACAATAGTAAATCGCAAAATTTCTTGCGACTGACCTCATCAGCGGTTCGTCATTATCTTCTTCCATCTGATTGGCAGTTTTGACGTTATCGGAACTATCCGGTGTCATGGTGATATTGCAGAATTGCATGCAATCACTAGCCTGGAGTCGTAAGGAAATCGACATCAAAAGGGCTAAAGCGAGAAGCTGTATCTTTGAACGAGTTCTCACTACTTTTACAAGTTTAAATTCTCAAGTATTTCAGGTGCCGCCTCATCCCCCGGCGGCCATCTTTTTCTAAAAGGGAGCGCAAAATTACAGCATCATTTTCAGATATCCAATAGTTTTCCTTTTCGCAGAAAATACGCTAAAACGTTAATATATAAGCTGGTACACAGCAAATAATTGTCAATTTTACCTATTGCATTGTTTGTGCGCTGTAATCTATTTTACTGATAATCAACCTCCCCCCCCCCCAAAAAAAAAAGAAGCCGCGCCAAGATATGACGCAGGCAAGGAATGTCCTATTTTTCGCTTTTTCTTATAAATAAATTTCTTTAAAAAAATTCTAAATTATGCTTTATTCTGACCGAAAGTAGCATCCAAAACGTTTTGAACCACATGAGGGAAATAACGCATTTCCAGGACATGCTCCTTTTCTGCTATCTGGTCAGGCGTATCGTCCACGCTGATAGGTGTGGAATACTGGGCAATAATCTCTCCTCCGTCCACTTTTGCGCTCACATAATGCACCGTCATGCCGGTCTCAGTCTCCCCTGCCGCCTTGACAGCCTCATGGACATGATGGCCGTACATTCCTATTCCACCGAATTTCGGGAGAAGCGCCGGATGCAGGTTTATCATCCGACGTTCATAAGCATTGATAAGGAACTCAGGAACGACGAGGAGGAAGCCTGCCAGAACGATGAAGTCAATGTCATATTCTTTCATCAGCGACATGAGCCGGTTCTCGTCATTGAACTCTTTCTTCGTCATGACTGCAGTCGGCACGCCGAGATTTTTCGCGCGTACAAGGGCGTAAGCGTCTGGTTTATTGCTCAGTACCAATGCCATTTTGTAGTCAGTAGATCCTGCGAAGTGACGGATGATGGCCTCGCAGTTTGTTCCGCTTCCGGATACGAAGATTGCAACGTTTGTCATGTGAAGTGCGTTTTCAAAAATTTTCCGCGAAGATACGGCTTTTGATATTATTATGAAACTTTTCTTTGGCTGATGTTCCCAAGTAACGTGAGAAAAATAACCTGCTTCAGATTAGAAGCAGATTTCCGGTGAGAAGTTCCCGGGCAACTATTGTGACAATGTATGCAAGAATTTGCTATATTTGACATTTTATGTGTATGGTCGCTGGCCGGCATCGGATGACATTGACAGTGGATTCGGAGAAGACATTGGCCTGAACCCGGCGCCTGCACCGGCATTGACATTGACATTGATAAAAATGAGAAGAAAAAAGATATATCAGATTCTGGCGGCAGCTGCTGGCGTTTTTGCGATGGCGGCGTTATTGTGCGGTTCTGCTCTCGCCCAGACGACGAAAGTCAAGGGACGCGTGACTGATGAATCAGGCATTGGACTTCCTTTCGTAGCCGTTTATTTTCTGAACACGACTATCGGTGTTTCTACCGACCTGGACGGCAACTATTCAATGGAGACGAGGGACTCGACGGCGTGTCTGCTCTGCGCGTCCATTCTCGGCTACGAAAACCAGATTATAAGAATCAGCCGGGGAGCTTATAATGATGTCAATTTCAGGCTGAAGGAGGTCAATACTTCGCTCACCGCGGCGGTCGTCAAGCCGGACAACCGGTATATGAAATGGATTCTGAAGCAAATCGACAAGCATAGGGAAACCAATGACCCTGAGCGCAGAAGTCATTATGTATGTGATACTTACACGAAGATGGAGCTTGACCTTACCAATGCGGAGGAGCAGATCAGAAACAAGATGCTGAGGCGTAATTTCGGTTTCATTTTCGATTATATGGACACGTCGTCGGTTTCGGGAAAGCCTTATCTGCCGGTCATGATTTCGGAGACGAGGGCGAAGCGGTATCACGGGATATCGCCGGAAGTGAACAAGGAAGTCATCGAGGCGACCAGAATTTCAGGTCTGAATGAGGACAATGCGGTTTCCCAGTTTACGGGAAGCATGCACCTGAAGACCAACTTCTACAACAGTTTCATCAATGCTTTCAATGTGCAGATTCCTTCGCCGCTGTCGGCATCCGGAAACATATATTATAATTACTATCTGGTCGATAGTCTGAACATTGATGGCCGCAAGACATGGAAAATCAGATTCCACCCGGCAAAAGGTATTTCGTCTTCAGTTTTCGATGGGGAGATGAACATTGATGCGCAGGACTTCGGTCTGAGGGATATTCATGTGAAGCTTTTCCGCGGGGCCAACATAAACTGGATACGTGACCTTGTCATTGACAGGAGCGATCAGCGTGTGGGCGATTCGGTGTGGTTCTACAAACAGGACCGGCTCTACGTGGATTTTTCCGTGACGATGCGCGACTCGTCAAAGTTGGCTTCTTTCCTGGGCAACAGGCAGATAGAGTACATGAACCCGATTCTCGGACAGGAGGCCAAGCCGCAAGTAAACAAGGTCAATACTTCTGTGCATATCGAGAAGGAGGCGGCGAGGCGTGATGATGAGTGGTGGGACAATGCCAGGCCTTACGCGTTGCCCACGAAGGAGCAGAACATATATAATATGGTGGATTCCATAAAGCATGTTCCGCTCTACAACAACATCTACAATGTGGTGAACACTGTCGTGTCCGGATATCTGGAGACGAAGTATTTTGCTTTCGGACCATATTCGAGGATTTACAGTTTCAATAAGATAGAGGGGAACCGTGTGCAGATCGGAGGCCGTACCACGCCCGGGGTCAGCAGGAAGTT
>FR890660.1:11382-13576 GCA_000435075.1 Bacteroides sp. CAG:770
GTCAGCAGGAAGTTCAGGTTGTCGGGATTTCTGGCTTACGGGTTCAAGGACAAGAAATTCAAGGGCGGCGGTTCGCTGGAATGGATGCTCAGCAGGCAGCCGACCATGAAGCTGACGTTTTCGGGAAAGAAGGACATGATGCAGCTCGGCAAGGGAACCTCGGCTTTCAATGAGACTTCCCTGCTCACGTCAATCCTGACGAAAAGGGGCAGTGAGAAAAGGAGTCTTGTCAATGAATATGCGACGAGGTTCGACTGGGAGATCAAGCCGTGGCTCAACACCTCTACCGCATTGGAATTCAGGAGGATATATTCCAATGTCTTTGTGCCGATGAGGCGTGTGGTTTCCGAGAAGGACACTGCTTTCGTGAATTCTGTCGGGGCCAATGACTTGCATATCACTGCCAGATTCTCCAAGGACGAGACTGTTACCCGCGGCATCTTCGAGAAATCCTATCTGCATTCGGACTACCCTATAGTCACCATTGACCTGCTCGGCTCTCTCAAGGGCATCGGCAAGAATGAGTACAGTTATTTCAGGTCCGAGGTAAGCATGGACTACAAACTGAAACTGCCTCCGGTCGGTGCGTCCAGAATCAAGCTTACGGCGGGCAAGATTGTAGGTACCGTGCCATATCCAATGCTCAAGCTCCATGAGGGTAATGGTACATATATTCTGGACCAGAGTTCGTTCTCGTGCATGGAGTTTTATGAATTTGCTTCCGATACGTGGATGTCGCTGTTCTGGGAGCATAATTTCGGAGGTTTCTTCTTGGGTAAGATTCCGCTTATCAAGAAGTTGCATTGGCGTGAGGTGGTGACTTTGAAGGCGGTTTACGGTACGTTGTCGGAGAGAAACAACGGTATCCTGGGAAGTGAGCATTCGTCTGAGGCTCCGCTGCTTTTCCCTAAGGGCATGACGTCGCTGAACAAGCCGTATGTCGAGATGGGTGTCGGGATTTCCAACATTCTCAGGCTGTTGCGCGTGGATGCGTTCTGGAGGCTGACGCACAGGAAAATCGAGGGGGCAGATGGTGTCATGCGGAAGTCGCCTAATTGCTTCGTGGCTACCATAGGTCTGGAACTGAGGTTCTGATTTGTTTCGTCGGGTTGGTTTTCGAGGAAGATTTTGCAGGTGATTCTCGAAGGTCACAAAGTCGGGAAATACTTGAAAAAATAACCTGTATCATCTTAAGGAATCATTTCGGCCTGGATACTTTTCTTATCAGGCATGTGCCACCTGCATGTTACTTATCCAAGAATATATCCATCCTCGATGACCTTCTCCTAATCTGAGGCAACTTATTTTTTCATGTTACTTAGCGCAAAAAACGGCGACAATACTTGGATATCCGAAGAAAAGTCCCTAAATTTGCAGTCCAATTTTGAATCAACTAAATTTTTAAGAAAATGAAAAAAGGAATTCATCCCGAAAACTACCGCCTTGTAGCTTTCAAGGATATGTCTAACGACACAGTGTTCATTACACGTTCTTGCGCCACCACAAAGGAAACTCTGATGGTCGACGGAGTTGAGTACCCAGTAGTGAAAGTCGAGATCTCTAACACCTCACATCCATTCTACACCGGTAAGGTTAAGCTCGTGGATACTGCAGGTCGTGTCGATAAGTTCTACCAGAGATACAAGAGCAGACAGAAATAATTTCTGCCGAATCAAATACGGAACCCAGTCTGATAGTCAGGCTGGGGTTTGTTGTTTATATTACTGCTTTTTGGGAAAGCGCAGGAGCTGGTCGATTCGGACCGCTTCGAGTTTTGTTGCTATTATCCCTGTTTATGGAGCAAGATTTTGTACTGGATAAATCGGTTTAGTGGGACGAAATGGCCATATTAGATGGTTTTGTTCCAGATAAATCGGTTTAGTGGCACAAAATGGCCACGTATGATGGTTTTGTATCGAGAAAACGTTTCAGGTGGGACAAAAACGGAAACACTACAACACAAGCGGAACTGAAGTAAGGAGTAATCGAGATGTAACTCATGAGACGCTGCTTACCGAGAGACTAGAGTTGCGCCTCAAAACGGCAGAAATCTACGAGTAAAATCAGAAAGCGTCCGTAAAAAACGGCCCTCCACCGGACAAATGTTAACGAATGCCCAATTTGTCCGGATTAAAACGTTTTCTCACGGACAACTTGTATTTTCCTGATTTAGGTTGACTCGATTATAGAAATT
>FR890661.1 GCA_000435075.1 Bacteroides sp. CAG:770
GGTTGAGGTCGGGAAAAGTCTGGTGCGAGCCGTCATACTTCGGGCGCACGAAACAGTTGAACTTGCGGTTATACATCGTCGTGAGCCGTTCCTTGAACTGCGGCGACTGTTCTTCCAACCATTCGGAGAACCCGTTACGGATTTCGTCTATCTTCGCGTTGGCGAGCTGTATGCCCTCGCTGTCGCGTACCTTGATGTCGTTGCCGTTCTCGTCCTTGCCGATACTTTTCATCATGTCGGGGCAGGTGTTGTGCAGGGCGTGCTTCAACAGGTGCATACCGTCATAGTTCCGGTAATAGCCCTTTACTAAAAACTCGTCCGTGATCTTCATGGTGCGGTAGCCGCACGCCACGGAAAACTCGTCCATGCTTGCGGAGTAGGCTATTTTCACGTCCGTGTCGAAAAGGTGGCTCATGTAGGCGGCATACACACCCGTGGGAATCCAGCGTTCCCCGAAATTGAAGTCGAGGTCTTCAAAGGCGATGCGCTGCGGTTCGGCCTCCTTCAATGCCTCCCACGCCTGTTTCACCTCCGGCATCCGCTCACTTTCGGGATTGTCCTCCATCCAGCCCTCTATGCGTTCCGCCTTCTCTATCACGTTCCCCGCGATGAAGCGGTCTTTGA
>FR890662.1:0-8457 GCA_000435075.1 Bacteroides sp. CAG:770
GGTCGCTGCCACGATAGCCTCATACATCTGCATCTGGTCGTTTCCGTATTTCGGGAATTCGCCATGGTCGGAATCCGAGGAATAAGCCCAAGTCTGGTGCCACACCAGCTTGAAGTCCTTCTTCGGTGCATACCTCCGGAGATATGATATCAATGACTTGAGATATGGATTATATGTATCGTATTCACCGGCTTTTCCGCTCGCCTGCTGAAGGCTGATATAATCCCACGGCTCATCCAGAAGCGCGTCGATGAGTTTTGTTTTCGGGGTATTCGTCTTCGCGCCGTCGACGATTTTCCTGTAAGCATATTCAGCCTTGTCCGACACGGAATTGTTGTAATGTCTTTCCAGCGGACAGCCGGGGATATACATATTGCCGATCACGACCTTTATCCCTGCCGCATCGAAGAGTTCGTAAAGATATTGTTCCACAGCATCTTGCGAGAAGCTGTTGCCGATTGCGAGTATCCTGATGACCCCGTCATCCTTCTTTTCGGCAGTTCCCTGAGTCTCTGAAGGAGTCTGCGCCGGAGAACATCCGGTAGCGGGATATGATGCAACTGCAAAGAATCCTGCAAAGAGGAGTCCGCATATTTTTCCGTACAATGATTTCATAAACGATTATTTTTTTAGTGTCACTTTTGACAGTTTGAGCCAGCCGTCGGATGTATAATTTCCTTTTGCCGATGTTAAAATACCAATTTTTTTGGTCTCTGACGCATAATCCACGATACCGACAGCCCAAGTATACTCACCGGGGGCAATGCCGTCGGCTTTCACAGTGAAAGAATATTGCTTCGGAGAGCCCTTTATCCACTCATGCGGCTGGGCCTCCTCATCGTAGAAAAGCTTGACCGGCTTGCCGGAAGCGTCAAGGAGGGCGAAAGCCACCTTGTATTTACCCACGAAAGGCTTGAAATTGGTAGGGCAATATGCGTATCCGACATTGGCCCACTTATGGACGATTTCCTCTGATTTTCCCGCAGTCAGTTCCTTCGGAAGAATCACCTTCGCCGGATAGAGCCTGTAGTTTCCGTCCTTTATGAACTGCTCGACCAGGTCATATGCTTCGTTGAACCATGACCATGTCTCACTGACGGTGACATCTTCATTGTACCGGAAATCCATCATGTTCGCACGAGCCTCGCGCGCCATGTCGAATTCACCTTTCCTCACGTCACCCCAGTCCTTATATCCTTCTGATTCCCAGCGCATAGGAGCATCACCATGAGAGGCTTTCACCCAGCCGCCTTCGGCAATTATCGGAACAATGTTGCGGTACTTGGCCGCTATGTTCTTCTCCCATGACCCGTAGTAAGTCTTCATTCCGAATGCGCCGCTGCCGATTCCGAAACCTTTGTTCACTGCTGACTGGACCATGTCCTCGGAATCAGGATTCACACCGTCTTTAGTAGAACCGAGAGAACGGTGATAGTTTATGAAAATCGGAATCTTGAACTCCTTGGCAAATAGCGACGTAACCCATTCAAACACAGGCTTCTTGGGAGTTTCGTCACCTGTTGAGTAGATGCAGCTGTGATATTCGCCCCATTTTCCGATGCCCACGCCATGCACGAATTCATAATGGTCAGGGTCATTGATTTCCTGCGCAAAGTCATGAACGAACTTTTCATAGCATTGCTGGAAAACCGGATCATCCGGATATGGAGACCACACTTCCATCGAGCCTGTCTTGGTGGCATATCCTTTCGCCCCCTTGTCCCGCACATAGAGAGGCGTGCAGAACTCATGCTTGTCACGGCTGTCGATGCCATAGCCGAAGCCTACGCGCATGTTACGTTTGCGTGCTTCCGCAATGAGGCTCTTATATCGCTGCGCATAGATGGTATTGCATCCTTCCTGCCACACGTAGACACCTTCTTCCGGGTTCAGCTGTCCCCACGAAGTCCTTATCAGCAAGGTAGTTGCATATTCCGTGACATTGACCGGACCTACGGATGATTCCATGGAGTCATATCTCTTCCAGAAATCGGAGAGGTCATTCCCCAGTCCCGCATAAAGGACCCAGCCGCAAAGCGGATTCCTCAGGACGGTAGTCTTGTCCGGCGTGATGTTGATCGTCTCATATCTGTCCGGATCGTGTGACGGGCCATCCTCTCCTTTTTCTCCGGAGCAGGACGAAAGAATCCATGCCGAAGCAGCGGCACATATCATCAAGTTCTTGATATCCAATTTCATAATAACATTATTTAACATTGACCTTGGCAATTTTCAGCCAGCCTTCCGCAGTTATTTCGCCTCTGGTCGCGAGCTGGATTGCCGGCTTGTCGCCGTTATCGGTATTGACTATAGCCACGGCCCATGTATATTCCCCTGCAGGGACATTGACAGTGACATCTGTCTTGTAATCAAACACTTTGGCATTGACCCAAACTGAAGGCTCGCATTGTCCGTCGACTTGGACCTGGGCGACTTTGCCGGTCTTGTCGAGGAGTGCGAAGGCGACCTTGTAGCGATAGTTCCACTGCGGAAGGTTGTTCGGGAAATAGCCCCATCCCATGTTCTTCCATCTGTGGGTGAGCGTCACTTTGGTGCCTTTGGACACCTGTTTCGGAACGCCGGCCTGCTCAGGATAAAGCCTGTAGCCGCCTTCGGCGGTAAACTGCTGGACCAATGTGAATGCATCAGTGAACCAGGACTCGGTTTCCGCACCGACACGGAAATCCATCATGTTCACCTTGGCCACTTTACAGTCATCGTATTCACCCTGGCGCACATCTTCAGGATGACCCTTGCGGTATCCCCTGGAGTCATTCCAGTAACTGTGCTGGCTGACAATCCAGCCGCCTTCCATTATTATCGGACGTTTGTACATCCATGAAGCGGCATAAGCACGCTCCCAATCCCGGTAGTAATCGCTCATGCCGAATGCGTCCTGACGCAGACAATAGCCCTTGCTCACGGCAAGATTCAGAAGTTTCTCGCTGTTCGGATTGGCAGCTCCGTCGCTTGCGGGGTGACCTATTACCCTGTGATAGTTGATTGCAAGCGGAACGGCGGTAAAGTATTTGGTATAAACACCAGTAATCCAATCCATTACCTCATATTTGAGACGCTCCGTATTCTCGGTGACTGCATTGCCGTTCTCATAAACGACATTGTGTCCCTCGCCCCATTTGCCGAGGCCGTAGCCGTCGATGAACGCAGTCTTCTCAGGGTCATTGAAATCCTTGGCAAGTTCCGCAATGAACATCTCGTAGTATTTCTGGAAGACAGGATCCTGCGGATATGGAGTCTTGCGCTGAGGATACTTGGCGTTTTCCAGCCAATAGGTGGCGCCATGGTCGAATACGAACTGCGGGGTGTTTTCGCCCTGGTCGCGTCCGTCCACGACTACGCGGAACGATATGGGAAGTCCCCTGTCAAGCGCGCCGTGAATCATCTTGTAGAGTTTCGTGGAAGGGTCACGCCAAGCATAGACGCCTTCCTGCGGGTTGAATGTGCGCCAGTTCGTCCTTATGTAACAAGCTGAGGCATAATCACGTACCATGACATTCTTTCCCAGCTCCGAAACATAGATTTCCTTATCCCAGTCAGACGGGTCTCCTGACCCGCTGCCGTACATGACCCATCCGTTGAGAGGGTTGTGGAGCACGGTCTTCTTGTCGGGGTTGAATTTTATCACCGTCAGGTCTCCCGTGTTGTCAGAGCCGTCGCCTGCCCCGGAAGTCTCCTTGGAGCAACAGCACAAAGAGCACAGTGCCAGAAGCACCGTGCCCATTTTTTTTAACGCTTTTCCATCCATATTCTCATATTTCGCAAATCGAAGATGATGAAATTCGTGCCGCTAGGAATCTTGAAGTAATTGCCTCGCAGATATGATCCGCCTTCCATATCCATCCATTTGCCCATTGTCACGCTCTGGTCATAGTTGCTTCCGGTCCATACAGGAGCGAATACGTATGAGTTGTTGGTGGTGTATGCATTTCCATTATTGTACCCGTCCACTTTAAGGCTGGAGATGATGGCGAAATCCGTTCGTCCTGAACCGAGGACACCGCCTGTATAGACAAGTATCTGAGGGTCAGCCAGGGAAACTTTACATTTCAGATCCTTGCCTGTTGCTGACCAGCCGACAGACTCGCCGCGTCCGTAGATCTTGTCTACCGTGGTGGTGATGTACGCGTGCCCGTTGTCGCCTTCGTCAGGGTTCTTGAGGTTAGGATACCATGATACGGTGAACGGCTTGAGGTCGGTCGCCGGTGAATAGATGGTCGCCTTGGCGGTCTTCATATCCACGACCACGCGGTACTGTCCTGCAGATGTGATGTTCCATGCGAACGGCTCTTCCTGCATGGTGATGTCGAAGGTCTTGCCGTCCTGGAGCGCAGTCTTGCCGTCCTTAGGTGCGATGTAATATCTTACGCCCTCATACTCCACAGGAACCTGGAGGTCACCGATGGTAAGGTCGCCAAGCCATGCGAACTGGAACTCGTTTTCAAGTGTCCTGGAGATTTCCTCCTCTTCTACGGCCGTACCGCCTACGAACATCTTGTCCGCATCGAACACCGTCACCTTGATAGGGGTAACGACCACCTGCATGGTACGTACCTCAGGCATTTCGAATGTAGAACCGCCTTCCCACTGTGCAATTACGCGATATTCGAGTGTAAACTGCTTGTTTACAGGCAGTCCCCATCTCTCAGTAGCCCATGTGTTGAGCTGTTCCACGGTAAAGCTCTGGCTGAACTCGCCCGGGTCCATATCTGTCCTGATTACTGTCTTGGAGCCGAAGTTGTTTCCGAGGACATCCAGCTTGGTCTCGTATGAAATCATATAGTCTTCGCCCATATCCCTGGCTTCAGTCCAACTGAAGGTAACTGCATCTTTCTTCAGGTTTTCCTCCAGAAGCACGACATTCTCAGACGATGCCGAAAGTGTCAGTTTTTCCTCTACGGGTGCGACATCATGGTCAGCCGGATCCCACTGGCAGGACATGACTGCTGCCGCAGCGGCAAGCATTGACAATGCCTTATTCATATATTTCATAAAGTTATCAATTTTAAATGTTCAATTATTCACCATATCCCGGGTTCTGCGGGAACTCGCTGCCTCTGTTGGCATCGCGGATTTCTTGTGGAACCGGCCAAAGAGCGAAGTGCTCATCGATCTGGTCCGCAATGGAAGGATTGTACTTCTTCACACGGTTCACATATACGTCCGCACCCATTCTCACGAGAGTAAACTTACGGCTTTCCTCGCCTACCATCTCGCGGATACGCTCGTCAAGAAGCTCATCCACAGTAACTTCAGAAGCCTCCAGGTTTCTGACTTTGGCTCTCTTCCTGATTACGTTCAATGCTTCCGCAGCCTTTGCGGCGTCGCCCATTCCGAGATAAGCCTCTGCAAGATGGAGATAAGTTTCACCCAGACGACACTTCATACGGTCCTTGTAGGAACCTGAAAGCTGGAGGTTGTCAGACTTCCCGAAGAAGAACTTGGTAAGGGCAGGGAAAAGCTGGCCGGTAGCCCATGTCTTGTCGGTAATTTCACTCTTCTTGCCGAGCGAAGCAGGAACCAGAGGATTGTTGTAATACCAGTCTCTCTTGATATTGTATTTCGAGTTACGCATGTCGCCATCCTCGAAGATACCTCCTTCCTTGGCGCCGGAAACCTGTGTGGCACTGGTATTTTTCGTACCGATCCACCATTTCATAGGGGAAATCTGTGCAAGTCCGCGTCCTCCGAGAGAATCGGCAAGGGCGAAACCGTTGATTGCGAAATACTGAGGGTTCCATGCACGTCGTGTCCAGTCGTCGGAATTGGTACCGCCGCCGACGGTCTTATATTCGAACTGCATTACCCAGATGCTCTCGGTATTGCCGCTCGTGCGGTTCTGGTTGTTCTCCAGGAACATGTCGCTGAACGCGTCACCCTTCTCGTTCTTGCTTGCTCCGAAACGGGCGGTATTCAATGCAAAATATTTGCTGTCAATGACTTTGAGTGCGCATTTGGCTGCTTCTTCGAAATTTGCATTGTCCTTGGTAAGATGTCCGCGGAAGTTGTACATCTCGCTGAGGAGATGGTAGGCAGCCCAGCATGTAAGCTTGCCGGTCTTCACCTTGTCAGGATCGGTCGGAAGATTTTCCGCTGCAAATGTGAAGTCGTCGATGACATGGCCCAGGACTTCCACCTTCGGTGTTCTGGTAAATGAAAGTTTGAACGGATTTTCGATGGTCTCCACCCATGGAACGTCACCGTAGAGATATACGAGAGTCCTGTAGGCGTATGCCCTGAAGAATCTGGCCGTAGCGATTGCAATCTGCTTGTCCTCAGGATAATCCCAGTTGGTATTCTTGTCCGCATAGATCATGATTTCATTGGCGGAAGCAATGAGGTTGTATGCCCAGTTCCAATAAGAGCCCACGAACTTGGTGGCCGCCGTCAATGTAAGGTCTGCGAAAGGAGTAAGCGAACCGTCCTTGGCACCATTCTGGTCCACGATGTCGGTAGCGATCTGGAGCGCCTCGTATGCGCAGGCCGCGCCATGCATGTAGGCACCGTTCTCTCCCCAGGTATTGTATTCTGAACGGGCGATGGAGTACAGTCCGTTGCAGCCGGTCTCGAAGCCCATCGAGCTGGTGTATGTATTGTCAGGTGCGAGCGAGCTCTTGAGATCCTCGTCAAGGTATCCGCTGCATGATGCTGCGGCTGCCATCGCAATGACCATGAGACCTGTCTTGAATATATTCTTTTTCATGTTTCTTCTGATAATTAGAATGTAATTGTAAGTCCAAGCATATAAGAGCGCGCTGTAGGGAATGATGCGAACCATGTATTGTCATAGTTGAGCATCTGACGCATGTTGGAGATTGCACCTACATTGTTAACGCTGACATTGACATCCACTGCGCTCAGGCGTGCCTTCTGTACGGCCTTCTTAGGGATTCTGTAGCCGAGGGTCACGTTCTTGAGTGTGACGTAGCTCATCTTCTTGTAGAAACCGTGGCTGAACCTGTTCACATAACCGGGAGATGTATATTCCGCATCCGGAGTCTCAGGAGTCCAATATTTGGCGCCATGGATATAGTTTCCGGAACCGAATGACCAGGAACCGATGTTGGCGACATTGTCGCTCATCCATGTGCCGAACTTGCCGTTCAGGAGGAATGAGAAATAGAAATCCTTGTACTGGAACCTGTTGCCCATTGACATTGTAAAGCTTGGTCTTGTGCTGCCGATGATCACGCGGTCGTCGGTAGAGATGACACCGTCGCCGTCAGCGTCGTAAAGTTTCGCGTCACCAGGCTGGGCACCTGTCTGGTGCACCTTGGTATTGCCCTCTGCATCGGTGAACGTGAACTCGTCACCATCCTGCCAGAGGCCTACTACCTTGTAGTCATAGTACACGGAGAGAGGCTTGCCGATGAACCATTTGTTGTTCACGTCATCCTTGCCGTCGCCACGGAGTTCCACGATCTTGTCCCTGTTCAGGAAGAAGCTGAGGTCAGTATTCCATGTAAAGTTCGACTTTCTGATGTTCACGGTATTCAATGTCAGCTCAATACCCTTGTTCTGGGTCTCGCCGATATTGTCCCAAATTTTCTTGTAGCCGTTCATGATAGGCACGGTACGGGTCATCAGCAGGTCCTTGGTATTGGAAATGTACATGTCCACTGATCCGCCGAGTCTTCCGCGGAAGAAGAGGAAGTCGATACCGAGGTTGGCGGTATAGGTGGTCTCCCATCTGAGGTTCGGGTTGCCGATACCGTCTGAAGGAAGATATGCAGAGTTCACTGCGGTAGAGCCGTCGCCGTAGATATATTTCACGCCGTTCGTAGCGTAAAGGCGGTCAAGGGTCTGATATCTGGAAATCGCGTTGTTTCCGTTCGCACCATAGGACAGACGGACTTTGAGCATGTCCACCTTGTCTGTGTTGTCCTTGATGAAGTTCTCCTCGGAGATATTCCATGCCACAGCGGCAGAAGGGAAGAATCCGTACTTGTTGTTGGCCCCGAAAACTGATGCGCCGTCAGCGCGTCCGGTCAATGTCACGAGATACTTGCCCGCATAACCATAGTTGAGACGGAGCATGTATGACATCATGTTCTCCTTCCAGTAGCCCGAGCCTATGGTCACTTTGTTTTCAGCTCCGTCCATCTTGTAGAAGCTTGAATCATCGTTAACGAAGCATTCGCCGTTCTGCGATGAGGAAACATTGGATTTCTCCTGCATTGAGAACAGGCCGGTAGCGTCGAAGTGGTGCTTGCCGAAATCCCTGTCGTACTTGAGGATGTTCTCCCAAGTGTAGTCGGTGGTATGGCTGTTGCTGATGGAAGCCTTGCCGTCGACCTTTTTGCCGGTAACGGTATTGCGTCCGTAGTATGTGCCGGTGAAGTTATTGCGGTAGTTGTATCCGAGCTGGGACTTGAAAGAAAGGCCTTTTATAGGGAACTTGATCTCGACATAGCCGTTTACCAGGGCATTCCTGCCGGT
>FR890662.1:8481-15800 GCA_000435075.1 Bacteroides sp. CAG:770
AGGGCATTCCTGCCGGTATTCTTCTGGTCGGCATTGACATCCTTCATAGGGTTCGGGAGGTTGCTGTAGTCCATCGGTTCCTCGTAGTAGGCACCTGTCTCATCCTTGTAGATACCGTATGGAGACTGCTTGATGGCATGTTCGAGATTAGGGGTGACGCCGCCTGACTCACGGTTCACGAACTGTGTGGTAAGTCCTACGGAAAGCCAGTTGTTAAGTATCTGGTTTATGCTTGCATATACGCTGACACGGTTATAGTTGGAGTTGTATACGACTCCAGGGTTATGCAGGTATGAAACCGCAGCCATGTACTGGGTCTTCTCAGTACCGCCCGAGAAGGTCAGCTGATGGTCCATGTTGAAGGCATTGCGGAACACATAGTCCTGCCAGTCATTAGTGATGCCGAGAGCGTAATTCTGCTTCTCTGACGCGCTGATGACCTGGCCTGCAATAGGATCGAGGTCTTCACCGGCAAGCTGTTTGGTTCCGAGACGGCCCATGTCCTGCTTGAATCTGATGAATTCCTGCGGGCCCATGACCTGGATTCGCTGCATAGGTTGCGCAATGCTGAGTCTGGTCTTGTAGGTAACGCTCATCGTACCCTCCTTTCCCTTCTTGGTCTGGATGAGGATGACGCCGTTGGAACCTCTTGATCCATAGATTGCTACAGAAGAAGCGTCCTTCAGGACAGTCATACTCTCGACGATATCCGGGTCAATGTCGGCAAGTCCGCCCTCGTAAGGAATGCTGTCCAGGACAATGAGAGGGCTGTTGGTAGCTGACAATGAGTTCTGACCACGGATAAGAAGCGACTGGTTGGAACCAGGTGCTTCGCTTGAAGCAGTGACAGTAAGACCTGCCACCTGGCCGGAAATGCGGTCCATGAGGTTGCCGGTAGACACCATTTCGAGAGTCTCGCGGTTTACGACGGAAAGTCCTCCTGTGAGGTCCTTCATCTTCTGGGAACCATAACCGATTACCACGGCATCGTCCAGATTGAAAGAATCAAGGACTAGCTTCACATTGATGACAGACTGGCTGCCAACCAGAATCTCCTGCTCCTTGTAGCCGAGGCAAGAGTAAACGAGTGACGATGCTGAAGATGCACCGATGCTATAAGCTCCGTTTCCGTCAGTGACAGTGACATCCTTGGCGTTGCCGCTCTTCACATAAACGACTACTCCGGACAATGGGGTACCGCTTTCATCTACGACATTTCCGCAGACTCTCACGTTCGTATTCTGGGCTGATGCATTAAAAGACATCGCCGTAACAAAACTGAGTGCCACTGTCATGAAGGCAGTTCTGATTGCTTTGATCATAATCGAAAATAGTTTTGTTATTAATTATAAAAATTTATTTCACTGTAATTTTCCCGACTTTAAGCCAGCCGTCAGCTGTAAGGGCTGCGGCATCGACTGCCATATTCAGGCCCGGGACATCATTTTTCCGGGTATCGGCTATCGAGACGGCCCAGGTATAAGTTCCGGAAGGGACATCATCGAGCGCGACTTTCATGGTATAGTTCACCGGCTTGCTCTGTCTCCAGTCCGAAGGTTCCGCCTTCGAATCCACGAACGTCTTCACCACCTTGCCGTTACCGTCGATCAATGCGAAGGAAGGCTTGTACCTGAAATTCCACTGTCGGATATTGTTCGGGCAATAACCCCAACCGAGATTTTCCCAAGTATGGGTCAATGTCAATGTTTCCCCGGATTCCGCTTCCTTCGGGAACATCACCTGCACGGGACAGAGCCTGTAGCCGCCGTGACGGATGAACCTTTCCACAAGGTCCATATTCTGGAACCATGTCTCGGTTTCATTGCCTACCCTGAAGTCCATCATGTTCACATGCGCCTCTTCCCCGGCTTCCATTTCAGCCCTGCGGACTTCCTCCGGATGTCCCTCATGATATTTTCCGCTAGGATCTATCCAGTAGCGATGATGCGCTCCGGTAATCCATCCGCCTTCCAGTACGATAGGGACCTTGAAGTTCCATTTGGCAGCGAAAGCCTTTTCCCATTCTTTGTAATATCCCGTCATTCCGAAAGCATCATGACGAAGGCTGTATCCTTTCTGAATTGCACTTTCCAGCATTCCCTCGGAATCCGGATTCGGCTCGTCGTCCCACCCGTTCACGGTCTCTTCCGCGAGCACCCTGTGATAGTTCATCAGCAGAGGGACATTGGTGAAGTTCTTCGAATAAAGGTCTGTAATCCACTCATATACGGGAATCTTATCCTTTCCGTCGATATATTTCATGGAATGGGCTTCGCCCCATTTTCCCAATCCGTAGGCATCTATGAAATCCACTTCATCAGATGAATTGTACCTGGCCGCGAAAGCCTTAATGAAAGCGGCATACTTTTCCTGAAACACCGGATCGTCAGGATAAGGTGTATAAACCTCCTTGTTTCCCAATTTGCTGGCAAAGCACTTGGCGCCCGCGTCGATTACGAACTGAGGAGTATTCTGTCCCTGGTCACGTCCATCCACGACGATACGGAAAGCCAGACGCATGCCTCTGTTTCTCACTTCAGCCAAAAGCCTGTACAGAGGGGAATCAGGATCATTCCAGAAATATTTTCCTTCCTCCGGTTCCATGGAAGCCCAGCTGGTGCGGATATAAGCTGTCCCGCAATAGTCTGACACTCTGACTTTTCCACCCGGAACATCGGCCGGAAACTCGTCATAACTGAACACCTTGCCGAAATCCGCGTCCCAATTCCTTCCCATATACATCACCCAGCCGTTAAGCGGGTTCTTGATGACGGACACGGTATCCGGTGCGATGTTCACCACCTCATATTCGGACGCACCCATCATGACCTCTGCACGAAGAGGCAGCTCCGCGGATGAAGGGCCTGCAAGTATCTCGAATTCACCAGGTTCAATGATGAAAGACCTGGATTTTACATCATAGAACGAGAATGCGTCAGGGCCCAGTACGAAAGTCATGCGTACAGACTTGCCTGCCGGAATATAGACTTTCCCGTAGTCTTTGAGTTCCTTCACTGGTCTCGCAACTGAAGAAATCTTGTCATTGACATAAACTTGGGCGATTTCGGATGCTCCGACCCGGCCGGTATTGGCAACGGTGAACGATACCTTCACGCTGTCGGCAGACAGCTTTTCCACATTCATGTCGGAGTACTCGAATGAAGTGTAGGAAAGGCCGTAACCGAACGGATATCTCGGCGCGATGCCGCTTCTGTCATATCCCCTGTAACCGCAGAATATCCCCTCACGATATTCAATTCTCTTGAACGGTGTGTTCTGAGTCTTAACAGGCGTATTGTCATAATATGAATCATGTACAGGATTGTCAGCCCATTTGTCTTCTATGGAAATAGGGAGCTTGCCGCTTGGAGAAATCTTGCCGCTGACAATGTCAGCAACGGCTGTACCGCCTTCCTGGCCTGCATACCACGCATAGAGCACAGCTTCCACGCCTTCGCTCCAGCCGTTGAAATCCACGCCGCCACCGGCATTGAGAATCACCGTGACATGAGGGTGCGCCTCCGTCAGTCGGGAAATCATTGACCTTTGCTCCTGAGGCAGTTCGAACGGCCTGTCGAAGCCTTCGCCCTCGATATTGCTGTTGAACCCTCCGCAGTAGAGGACTCGTCCGGCCTTGGCTACGGCAGCATTGAACGCAGATTCATTGAACATGCCGATCTTGAGCTTTGCGACCGCATCGGAGATGTTGTCGAAAAACTCGAAGCGGATCGTATAGTTCTGACCTTTCTTCACGTCGAAGAATGCCGTTCTGGAGGACAATGAATGGTTACCCCAGTCCCCTGCGACAAGTTTGTCATCAACAAACAGCCTGTAGCCATCGTCTCCGGACATCAAAAAACGAAGTTTTCCACTCTCCGGGGCAGTGTAAGTTCCCTCCCAGCGTACCGAAAAACCATCTTCCGGGATACCCTCGGCAGGAGATTTCCTTCCCCAGTTGAAATCCACGGCAGCATCAGTCCTCACGACTGTCGGCTTGCCGTCAAATGTCTTGTTATCATAGTATTCGGCCCTAAAGCCGTTGGTTTTCCCACCCTTGGATGCCATGATGTCGGAAGAAATGTCGGCATACAGATCATCATCCGAAAGCACCTGCACATATTTCTCTCCGAACTGCTTCTTGATACCGTCCGACACCGTTACCGTATGGAAAGGCGTCACGAATCCGCTGCCGCCGCCGGTCGTCGTCACACAAGCGTTCGGCCCCATGACCAGCACACGCTCACGCTTGCCGTAAGGAAGTTCGCCGCCCCTATTCTCCAGCATCACAATACCCTCGCGTGCAAGTTCCAATGCCGTAGCCGCATTTTCAGGATTATCCTTTTCAATGCTTTCGTCCAGTACAGGCTTGTCCAGAAGCCCGAACCTGTCCAATGTCGACAATATGTTATATACCTTCCTGTCAATGGTTTCCTCCGAAATGACGCCGGATTCTATGAGAGGCATGATCCTTTCTTTAGTAAGATACACGCCCTTGGGACATTCCAGGTCAAGACCGCCGTTCACGGCTCCAGATGTGGAATATACGGAAGTCCAGTCGGACATGAGAATGCCGTCGAAACCCCACATGTTGCGGAGGACCTCCACATTCATATAAGCATTTTCCGATGCATGAACGCCGAAAACCGGATTGTAGCTGGTCATGACGGCTCCGACATGAGCCTTCTCGACTGCTTTCCTGAATGCCGGGAAATATATTTCATGAAGTGTCCTCTCATCCACGTCGGAACTTGCATGATGGCGGCTCCATTCCTGATTGTTGGCCGCAAAATGCTTGACGGTGGCAATCACGCCTTCCGCCTGTACACCTTCTATATAATGTTCTGCGATTTCAGAGGCCAGATACGGGTCCTCGCCGAAATATTCGAAATTCCTGCCGTTCATCGGAGCCCGGTAGATGTTCACGCCCGGTCCGAGCAGTATGGCCACTCCTCTGGCCTTGGCGTCTTTGCCCAGACCATGACCGAGTTTTTCTGCCAAATCCCTGTTCCATGTAGCGGCGGTGAGTATTCCGGACGGATAAAGAGTGCTGACAGTATTGTTGCGTATGCCCTGGGGACCGTCAGCCATACGGATCTGAGGTATGCCCAACCTGTCCACGCTCCTCATGACGAAAGAAGTAACGGCACCTATATAATCACACTTTTCCTCCAGTGTCATTTTCGATACGAGTTCACGTACTCTGGCGTTTTCCTTGTCGGGCTTTACCATGTTATATACATTGTCGCTGCCGACAGCCATGTCAGAAACCAGAAGAAGAAAAATTGATAGAACAAAAGTTATTGCCTTCATAAAGATTATGTGGTTTTAAATCCTACGTCAAAAATAGAATATCGCCGGACAACATAGGGGCCACATTTATACGTAAATGGTTCGTTTTTGTACAACCTATTGTCTATCAATGACTTTAAAATAGATATTTGTGTATTCGTTTTCACAAAACTAAGCAAGAAAGATGTACGATACCGTCTGCGGATAGTCCCGAGAAAGGACACAAGGGGCGTGAAGCGCAACTACCTATATATTAACGCATTAGCTACTTTCAGAGTTGCAGTTTTCACAACTCTGATTTCGGTTAATCATCTGATAGTATGCGATTTACACTCCACGACAAAATGGAATCATTTGGCAATCCACTTCTCGACGGTGCGGGTCTGCGAGGAAATGTTCACGCCGACCTTGACGAGGTTCTTGCCTTCCTCAAATTTATAAGGAAGCATGTAGCCCTTGTCGTCAATCTGCTTAAGCGCATCTTCCGCCGAACCGTCCACTTTGAACTCGAAGACATAGATGCAGTTATCCGTGTAGCAGACGGCATCGGCCCTGCCAATGGCTGATTTTACTTCTGTACGGATATAGAAACCAAGCAATGAGAAAATTAGGTAAATAATTGTCTGATAATGCTTTTCTGTCTTGTTTTCCAAGTCATTCGGTATCCCGGCAAGGTACGCCTGCAGTTTTTCCATAGCAAGATCAATATCCTGCGAATCCATTGCCGCATAGAAATGCGCCACGAATCCTGACGCGGTGCTTGTCTTGCTTGGATATTCGCCCAAAAGGCCTCTCGTGAAACCAATCTTGACTTCCTTGTTCGGATATCCGAGCGTATAGAGCTGCATTCTCTCGTCGTATGACTTGATGGTCAGATAACCGGTCTGGTAAAGCATTGGCAATGAATTCTCCGAAATCTCGGGCGAGACGTCGAAATCCGATTGAGGAACGAGCGGAATGTTGTCAAGCGTGGTTTCGTCGATAGGGTTTTTCCGTAGTCTTTCGATGAGGTAGGTCGGGGTTCCGGTATCGAACCAGTAACTGCCGAAACGCTTTTCATTCAATGACTTGATGAGGCTGAACGGATTGTAGATATCCTCTGATTCTTCGCAGAAATGATAGCCGTCGTAATTTGCCTTCAGCAATGCAAGTGCGTCTTCATAGCTCACTTTCTGTTTGTCAGCAAGTGCCTGAACCTCATTTTTCATGTTGTTTTCCAACTCAGTCTGTGAGATTCCGCATAATGCAGAGTATTCCGGCATCATGGAGATGTTCTGGAGATTGTTCAACTCGCTGAAAATGCTGAGCTGTGCAAACTTGTTGATTCCTGTGATGAAAACGAACCGAAGATAAGGGTCGAGGCTCTTTATCGGGCTGTAGAAATTCCTCATTATCTGCCTGAGAGCCGGCAACTTACCATTGTCGTTCATCACGTCCAAGAGTGGAGCGTCATATTCGTCAATGATAATGACGGCTTGCTGGCCGGTCTGCTCGAAAGCACGGCGTACTAATCCCTCCAGGCGTTGATTTGGGTTTATATCTTTTTCGCCGCGCCCGTAAATGAGTTCATATTCATAAAACTTCTTATCGAGTTCTTCAAGTAGCTGCTCCTCATTCAAATGTTTAGCAGTGGACATGTCGAAATGAAAAACCGGATGCTTGGTCCATTCCTTCTTCAGTTCTCCCGCTTTCAATCCCTCGAAAAGTTCCTTCCTGCCCTCGAAATAGCAATGGAAAGTAGAAGACAGCAACGACTTGCCGAACCTGCGCGGCCGGCTCAGGAAAACATACTGATACTTATTGGCAATCTCATCAATATATCCGGTTTTGTCGATATACAGATAATTATCCTCAATGATTTTATCAAATGTCTGTATCCCAATCGGGAATCGCCTAATCGTCGTCTCCATAATCCAAAACTTTTCACGTTCCCAAAGATAGTAATTTTTACGTCCATTCGTTATTTTGCCGACGGCGCTGTCTGAAAACTTTTCATTATAGTGACCTTGTACGGATGGCGCACGGCCTCA
>FR890663.1 GCA_000435075.1 Bacteroides sp. CAG:770
GGTCGCTGCCACGATAGCCTCATACATCTGCATCTGGTCGCTTCCGTATTTCGGGAATTCGCCATGGTCGGAATCCGAAGCATAAGCCCAGGTCTGATGCCACACCAGTTTGAAGTCCTTCTTCGGTGCATACCTCCGGAGATATGATATCAATGACTTGAGATATGGATTATATGTATCGTATTCACCGGCTTTTCCGCTCGCCTGCTGAAGGCTGATATAATCCCACGGCTCATCCAGAAGCGCGTCGATAAGTTTTGTTTTCGGGGTATTCGTCTTCTCGCCGTCGACGATTTTCCTGTAAGCATATTCTGCCTTGTCCGACACGGAATTGTTGTAATGCCTTTCCAGCGGACAGCCTGGGATATACATATTGCCGATCACGACCTTTATTCCTGCAGCATCGAAGAGTTCGTAAAGATATTGTTCCACAGCATCTTGCGAGAAGCTGTTGCCGATTGCGAGTATCCGAATAACCCCGTCATCCTTCTTTTCGACAGACCCACGAGTCTTTGAAGAAGTCTGAGTCGTAGAGCTTCCGATAGCAGGATATGATGTAACGACAAAGAATCCTGCAAAGAGGAGTCCGCATATTTTTCCGTACAATGATTTCAAAAATAATTATTGTTTCACGTTCTGATGCATAATCCACGATTCCGACAGCAAAAATAGGATATAGAATCACCTGGCAAGCCACTTCTCGACGGTGCGGGTCTGCGAGGAAATGTTCACGCCGACCTTGACGAGGTTCTTGCCTTCCTCGAATTTGTAAGGAAGCATGTAGCCCTTGTCGTCAATCTGCTTGAGCGCGTCTTCCGCCGAACCGTCCACCTTGAATTCGAAGACATAGATGCAGTTATCCGTGTAGCAGACTGCATCAGCCCTGCCTATGGCGGATTTTACTTCCGTGCGGATGTAGAAACCGAGCAGGGAGAAAATCAGATAAATGATTGTCTGATAATGCTTTTCGGTTTTGTTTTCCAAGTCGTTCGGTATCCCTGCAAGGTACGCCTGCAGTTTTTCCATAGCCAGATCAATGTCCTGCGAATCCATTGCCGCATAGAAATGTGCCACGAATCCTGACGCGGTGCTTGTCTTGCTTGGATATTCGCCCAGAAGCCCTCTCGTGAAACCAATCTTGATTTCCTTGTTCGGATATCCGAGCGTATAAAGCTGCATCCTCTCATCGTATGACTTGATGGTCAGATAACCGGTCTGGTAAAGCATTGGCAATGAATTCTCCGAAATCTCCGGCGAGACATCGAAATCCGATTGCGGAACGAGCGGGATATTGTCCAATGTTGTTTCGTCGATTGGGTTTTTCCGTAGTCTTTCGATGAGATAGGTCGGGGTTCCGGTATCGAACCAGTAACTGCCGAAATTCCTGTCTGATAATGCATTGAGAAGGCTGTACGGATTATAGATATCTTCGGATTTGCCGCAGAAGTGATATCCGTCATAATTGGCTTTCAGGTGGCCGATTGCTTCTGCGAATGTGATTCCCTGCTCATCTGCAAGTGCTTGCACTTCTGGCGCCATGTCGTTCTCCAGTTCCGTCTGGGAAATTCCACAAATGGCGGAATACTGCGGAATCATCGAGATATTCTTCAAATTGTTCAACTCGCTGAAAATGCTGAGTTGTGCAAACTTGTTGATTCCTGTGATGAAAACGAACCGCAGATAAGGGTCGAGGCTCTTGATCGGACTATAGAAATTCCGCATTATCTGCCTGAGAACCGGCAACTTACCCTTGTCGTTCATCACGTCCAAAAGTGGAGCGTCATATTCGTCAATGATGATTACGGCTTGCTGGCCGGTCTGCTCGAAAGCGGCTTTTATCAGGAATTCTAATCTCGCATTTACATCAATGTCATCGACATTTGGAAGTTTTCCATAAATGGCCTCATACGCCTCCAGTTTATATCCGAGGGTGCGAACCAACTGCTCCTCATTCAAATGTTTAGCCGTTGACATGTCGAAATGAAAAACCGGATGCTTGGTCCATTCCGTCTTCAGTTCTCCCGCTTTCAACCCATCGAAAAGTTCCTTCCTGCCCTCGAAATAGCAATGGAAAGTAGAAGAAAGCAACGACTTACCGAACCGGCGCGGCCGGCTCAGAAAAACGTATTTGTACTTATCCGCAATGTCATTGACATAACCCGTTTTGTCAATGTATAAATACTTTCCGGATATGATTTCCGCAAATGTCTGTATCCCAATCGGGAATCTTCTAATCGTCGTCTCCATAGTCCAAAACTTTACACATTCCCAAAGATAGCAATTTTTGTGATTACTTTCAGCGCTCAAAATAATTGCACATTGTATTTCAATCCCTTAACTTTGCATCCCGAAAACAACTTTACTTCATGAAGAACAAGAAACTGCGGATTACCGAAAAGGACTTTCTTCTGGCCAACCGCAGGGCTTCAAGAGCAGAAGAAATCGAGAAATACGGCAAACAGATCTCGATGAGGTCAATCACCCACAAGTCGAAAAAGGCCTATGACCGCAACCGTCTGAAAAAGGCAGGCATCAAATACTATGATGACCTGCCTTTGTTGTGCTACTGAACTTTCTCGCAAAAATTTTTAAGTTCCCTATCTTTAGGAATTAACGCAGCCGGATTCAAATGGGCTATAATCCCTGGAGCATGACGCAACTTGCCATATTTCAATTCTCTCACCTTGCCGCTTGCACTCTTCCTGACTTTTTCTTTGGAAACAAATACCTGTCGCAGAATCACTCCCAACAGGAACGATGCTTTCTGCTGCAAGTGCTCAATATCCTTGTCTTTTATGGAGGGGTGCTCCGCCAATGGAAAATCTTGTTTTGGCTTACGCACCAAGTCTTCATCCTCGGCCCATCTTTCAATCGCTTCTGGCTGTTTCAGGAACCAAGACTCCATCTCCTGAATCCAGAAACTCACATGATCTGTCTTTTCCGACGGCATATCTATCCCGTCGTCTGACAGGCTCTTGAACCACTCATTCCTCAACTCAGGTTTACGATCAAGATCAACATAGAGATAACTCTCCCCATCATCCTTTGCATTGATAAACTGTTTGGCTGCTTCCTTATAGCCAGAGCATTTCTTTACAACAATGCTGATATCCTCGCGATTTAACGCCCGTTGCATAAAGCGATTCAGTTCCTCCCGTAGAGCCTCCGAGTTATTACTTGTCGTGGCATCAACGTTTCCTGCGATCACGCCACCCTCCACATACACATTGACTACCATCTCTTACCACCGATCTCACCATTCAACCATAACTGACCCGGGAGCAGTTCGCCCTCACGATTCTCAAAATCATCTTCGCTGTAACGCACGATTTGAGTTTCGTTGCTGTCATTTTTTTCAAACACCAAGATATCATCCAATTCGAACGCATTCAACAACAGAGCAGAATGCGTTGCCACAATAATCTGAGACGTCTTGGACGCCCCCTTCATCATCTTCGCCACAGAGCGTATCATATCCGGATGCAAGCATGATTCAGGTTCATCAATGTTAATAAGTGCGCCCCTATTTGGATTGTGGAAGATGCTCAGCAGAAGCATATATTTCAGTGTTCCGTCTGACATGTGGAGAGCATCTATGGCGTGCGCCAAATTCTTCTCACGTAGAGACAAATACAACCTGCTGCCAAAAACATTATAACCAAGTCCCGTGAAATTAGGATTTATATCTTTGAGACACTCCATGATTTTCTCATATTGGAATGTATAATTGTTATTCAGATTACTCAGCAACTGACTCAGATTCTCACCCGTACTTACCAGACGTTTAATATCATTGGCCCCGGCCGGCTGGCGAACTTTATCGAAGTTGAACTTGGAATAACCTGCAATAGCATTGATAGCCTCCCTCACGACAAATGAAGGCAGATATCTTTGAGGATCAGTAATTTGCCGGAGAGCCAATTCCTGAGCAGACAACATGCCGCTTTCATATTTTTCCACTTCTATGCCGCTTTTTGTGCGAACGGAGATTTGTCCGACACCATTACGGAATTCCAGATAACTGAATGTTTTTTTCTTCCCGCTGCTATCCTCAGAATAAAGTGTTTCACAGAGAGAGTAACTTGTGCCGTCACCTATCGGGAACACTGTTATCTTGTAATACACATCCTTCTTAAAAGGGGATGCAGATACAATCTTTTTCAATGCATCTGCATCGAAAACATAAGTCACACTGAAGCACTCTGGCTTTTCCTCTCCACATGCATTGACAATCGAATTGTACGTACCCCACTGCCGAAACAAAGCCGACAATCCCCCACCGGCAATGCCCTCATACAACAATGTAACAGCATTCAGAAATGAAGTCTTACCACTTCCATTGATACCCACAAGGATGTTGACTCCCGGATTCAATTCGATTGTGTGCTCTCCCTTAAACGAGAAGAAGTCACGAATAATTAGTTCTTTTATCATAGCGATAACAAATATTTAACAGTGAGCCCGTCGATTCCACGCGCCGACACCAATTAATCCGTAAATGTAATAAATTGCCCGCACAGTTCCCAATGTTTGGCTTTTCTAATTTATTCGACACTGAAGATCTGACACATTAACTGACTGACCACATGTTTTTAGCAAAAGTATGACACAGAGACTCACGAGAGGGAGTTTCGATAAAAACGATTTTAAAATGAACCAAATATGAACTTGATAATTAGTGGGATTCTTTTCATTTTTCCTGACTTCGTCACTTTTCTAAGGTCAAAATAAG
>FR890664.1:0-28412 GCA_000435075.1 Bacteroides sp. CAG:770
AGCGCTATAGTCGGTGTGGTCTTGTTTTGTGAGCGTTATCCTCTCTCTAAAGAGATCATGCCTGCTTTCTTTATGGTGAATCATCTGAATATCAATGTCGTGATATGTGTACCTTGCGGTCTTGGGGCAACCATTGAGACGCTTACATGGTATGTTTAGATGCTACCATAGAAATATATCGTAACTTATTGATAATCAGTGCTTATAAAATTCGAGCGTGGCCGCGTCCAGACGTTACCCTTACAAACGTAGTGCAATTGGAGGACAGAATAGAACAAGGAACGCGTTTGCGGCGGCTTGACACGAAAATATGCAGTCAATGCGTACGGAGATCTTGTGGGAGACCGGAGACTTACATTCTTGGAAGTTCCATGGATTCATATACAGATGCAGAACTTGGTTCAGAAGTAGGTGACTTGTTAGAAGAAATTTCTCAAGAGATCAAAACCCTAAAACAAGAATATAAACCATATAAACCATATAAATCATGAAAAGAACCTTATTATTTGCACTCTCACTACTGGCAGTAGTAGCCTGCAGAAAATTCGATGATTCCGCTATTTGGAAGGAACTTAACAAGCATGAGGACAGGATTGTTAAGTTGGAAACACTATGCAATCAGATGAATACAAACATCACCTCATTGCAGACAATTATCATTGCCTTGCAGAGAAATGATTATGTTGTGAACATCGCTCCCATCATGGAAGGGAATAAAGAGATAGGTTACACCCTTATATTCTCCAAGAGCGGTTCGATTACCATCTACCATGGTAAAGACGGCGAAAACGGTAAGGATGGAGTAAATGGAGCAGACGGAAAAGATGGTCAAGATGGAAAAGACGGATATTCTCCTAAGATTGGTGTGAAACAGCACACTGACGGAAAATATTATTGGACTCTAGACGGAAATTGGATTTTGGATGACAATAGCAATATGATTTCTGTCACGGGAGAAGATGGCAAAGATGGAGCAAATGGAAAGGATGGAAAAGACGGTATTACGCCACAGTTGAAAATTGAGGACGGATACTGGTATTTATCATATGACAATGGTGCAACATGGCAGAAACTTGGAAAGGCTACTGGAAATAATGGTCTTGATGGACTTCCTGGAGAGGATGGAGATAGTATCATTGACTCAATTACGCAAGACGAGGATAATGTTTACTTTAAGTTGACTGACGGGCAAGTTTTGACAATCATGAAAAGAAATAGTACAACTATTAATTTCAGAGATTTATATGTTGAAGCTATATGTGTTCGTAATTGGGATGCAAATAAAGATGGCCAGTTATCATATTCTGAAGCTGAATTAGTAACATCCTTAAATGGCGCATTTACGGGTAATACAAATGTTGTGTCATTTGAGGAATTAAAATATTTTACAAGATTAAATAAAATTGAAGCACAAGCCTTTAAAGGCTGTACTAATTTGTGGAGGATTTCTTTGCCAGCGAATATAACTATTATCGAAAGTGAGGCATTCTATGAGTGTTCAGCTTTAAACTCTGTAGAGTTCCCTACAAATTCTCAGTTGAAAAAAATAGGTGGCGGATACTATTGTTGGACTGAAGGGTATAATACACCTAACTTTGCAGGTGCATTTGCATATTGTAGCTCTCTTGAATCTTTAATATTACCGACATCGATTAATTTAATTGAAAATGCAGCATTTTACGGTTGTTCAGCATTGTTGTCTATAAGTTTAGATTCGTCTGAAGTTCCTACACTTGACTGTACATCACAGAAAAAAGGCAAGACTGACCCCTCATATCATTTTGCAAAGACATCAGACTCATTTAAAATATTAGTACCAGAAGATTATCTCAATCAATATAAGACAGCAAGTGGCTGGAAATCATATTCGTCAATTTTAATGGGAATGTAATATAGCATTAATTCGTGGTGCAACCTTCGCAAGGTAAGCCTCAGGTGAGGCACGTGTTGCAATTTTGTTCTGATTAGTTGCGATTAGTCTCGATTTTGTCACTAATCGCAGCAACTTTGTCAAAGTCGGTTCCGAGACGCCCAGGCTCAGGAAAGGAGTCCCGCGATGTCGCGACCGTTACGCAGGTCGTATGGGATTTGTTTGAGGACATCCCACATCTGCTTCGTGGAATGCAGAGTGGAATTCTTTTCCATGAACAAGTTTATCGAGCGGATAGCGCTCGCTAAACTTGACGGAGGTCTTCTTAAGGTCATCAATCATATCGAGAGAAATGACCTCGTCATCTTTGATGACTTCGGACTGCAACCGCTCGACAACAACTTGCGTCTGGCCCTGCTGCAGATAATTGAGGACTGCCATCAGAGGAAATCAGTGATCGTGACATCACAACTTCCCGTTTCCAAATGGTATGACTACATCAATGAGCCCACCTTGGCTGACGCCATCATAGACCACCTTACCGCTAATGCAGTTCGGATTGAACTTAAAGGCGACTCAATGAGAAGGAAGAATCAAAAAAATAATAACTTTGCCAAACTGAAAGCAACCATATCCGAAGTGGTATATTTGAAAACGCTCCAGAAGGTACATTTAATGTGATATAGTCAATAAATTCAAATAATAATTGCGGATGTTAAAGTCTGATGAATATAACGATGCAGAGATGGAAATAATTACTTATCCGGAAATATATAGTTCCGAAGAAGTTAGCGGACTACTCTGTAAAAAGCCACAGTTACCTCTGCCACCGACAGAACCAGTGAAGCCTGTAATGCCATCAGATCCTGGAGAATATGATAGTGGTGGAAATAGAGGGGTTTTGTTATTTGCTGTTATTGCAAGTGTTGTTATTTTCTTCTCAATTATATTGTCCGATATGGATAATAAGAGTTCAATGATATTGCCAATGCTTGTAGTTATTGCTTGCTCCTTTTTCTTATTTAAAACTACAACATGGGATAAAGAGGCTCATGAACGTGAAAAAATAGATTATGAAAAGGCGAAGAAATGCTTTAGCCAAAAAATCGAATCATATAACAAGGATTTGATGGCTTTCAGGGAGGCAAAACGTGAATACGATACGATTGCTAAAAAAATACTAAGTGCTCAAAGCATATTGAAATATAGAAAAAATCAAATATCAATTTGGGTGAACGGCCGAATGACTCCTGATTTTGAATTTGTGGAAAATGAAGATGTAAAAAAAGGCGTTTCTGAGGAGTATTTCTACAATTTGTTGTGTGATGTCTTTTCTAATATCTATAATAATGCACGCGTGCCAGTTGGAAACTCTTTTTATTATCCAGATTTATTGATTTGCGAGAAAGGATTGATTATTGACGTCGAAATTGATGAGCCTTATGCTGGAAATGACGGGACTCCGATTCATTACGTAGAAGATAAATATGGAATTTGGACATCTGCTGATGAGAATAGAAATATCTTTTTTACCTCACATGGCTTTGAGGTAATAAGGTTTTCCGAAGAACAGATTTTTCTTCATCCTCAAGAATGTCTTGATATAATCAAAGAGTATGTGTTATCCGTGTTATCTGGTTGTGTGCCAAAAGTTGAGCACAGGAATTTAGTGTTGAAAAAATGGACTAAAGATCAAGCGTCAAAATGGGCTTATCAGCGATTCCGTAATACTTATGTCCCTAGAAAATTGCAAAGTTTAATAATGAACGAAGGCGTCAAGACTTATGATGAATTAAGATACGGAAACGAATTTGATAGCAAGCCTCCGGTGACGCCCGTATTGGATAAAACGAATCTCTGACTCTTGTGTATTTTTTGATGTCTCAGCTGTCGCTGTCTTGTCTGGTTTTCCATCCAAGTGGACGGTCATCGACTTTCGCACACCTATTCAACATTAAAACTAAAGACTTTGGCAAAACGACACATGAAACATCAAAAACTTACAACTTGAAATACTTGCAAGCCATCATATTCAGCTGTTCGTCGGTAATGTTTGAGACGTCTGCTTTCTTTATCAGAGAGAACTCCTCTTTATTCTTGCTGATGACAAACTTGCGCTCGCATCTTCCTCCCACTCGCCCCAATCTCTCAAAAGTTCAACAATCGTACTCTCGACACGACCGATCCATTCTTCTGCTACGCCATTTTTCAATGCTACGGTTCGGAAGTTCTTCAGTGAAGATACGACATCGCAAATAACGGCATCGGGCCTGCGGATGCAGTTGTCGCGGGCAAAATCAAAGATGTCTCCACGGGTGAAACCGCTAAGTTTCGCGCGTATAAACATACAATGCTCCTCATTCGGCAGATATCCGCCCCTGTTTAGATGTATGTGATGTGTTGTAAATCTCAGATTTAACTGTCACTATGTTGATAGTTATGTTATTATTCAGCCTATTATCTTCACGTAAGTGATAGTTGTAATTGCAAAAATATGAATAAAAACCAACAAACCATCCTGACGAATACCTGAGAAGCAACTGATATTGACAATATCTTTGCGTAGGTTCTGGATGTGTTTCATGAAGGATGGCACAGCGAGTCTGCACAGGGAGCAATCAAGGTTATTTCTTTGATTTTCAGAAATAAAAGACACGCATTTGATTTTAATTTGATAAATCAAGGCTATTTCTTTGATTTGGCAAAATAAAAGCATTAACTTTGAACCATACCCATAATAATATCTCTATGATAAAAGGTGTAATCACAGGAGACTTGGTAAACTCCTCCCACATTGCCATAGAATGGCGACAAACTGTCATGGATGCCTTGAATGCATGCGTTAAGGATTTTTCATCTTTGACCCCAATAAAGATGGAAATGTACAGAGGTGACAGTTTTCAAGTTGTTGTTGACAACCCGGAATTGGCGTTATCTGTAGCCATCGCACTAAGAGCAAAACTAAAAGCAAGCACACCGGACAAGTCAGAAGTTTGGGACGCGCGGTTGTCCCTTGGTATTGGAGATATTTCTTTTGCGAGCGGAAACATTCTGACCAGTGATGGAGAGGCATTCAGACTTTCCGGCAGGGCGTTTGATAATATAGGAAAGAAGAGATTGTGCATATCTACTCCTTGGGCGGAGCTTGACAATGATTTGGATCTTGTCACTCGTTTTGCAGATAGCATCGTATCTGGATGGACGGAAAAACAGGCATTGGTATTCTATCATGCATTGGTTTTCCCGAAGTTGCAGAAGAAATTGGCAGAAGAACTGGGGATGACCAGTCAGAACTTTAATTATCACTGGGGAGCAGCAAAAGGGCAACTTATCCTTGATTATATAAACTATTACAAATCATTCGTTACAAAATTCATTTGACAATATTATGGATGCGTTCATTGTACTTGTGAAATTGCTTTGTGCTCATCTCTGTGCTGATTTTATTTTTCAGACTGACAGCATAAATAAAGGTAAACGCAAATCTGGAGGCAAGGGTATAGCATATAATCTGCTTCATAGTTTGATACATGCCGGAGCCGCATATCTATTTGTGGCAAACGTATCATACTGGTTCATTCCTATAATTGTTTTCGTGAGTCATTTCGTAATAGACTGGATAAAGTGCAGATTCTGCGAAGACAATCTCCCCGCGTTTCTTGTGGATCAGTTCATGCACATTGCTATAATCTGCATAGTGTGGTTCGTATTTTTCGGTAAAGAGGTAGATTATACCTTCCTTGAAGACATTGACACTACAAAGGTCTGGTTGACAATTATGGCATATATCATGATGCTCAGGCCTTCATCTATATTTTTGGTGTTGTTTCTTAAGAAATGGGCTCCGGCTTCAACAAATACCCAGAGCTTGCCCAATGCTGGACAATGGATTGGTTACATTGAGAGAATTCTGATACTCACGTTTGTCCTCGTAGGGAGCTTTGAAGGAGTCGGTTTTCTGTTGGCGGCGAAGTCTGTCTTCCGCTTTGGCGAATTGAACAAGGCAAAGGAGATCCGCACTACAGAGTATGTGTTGATTGGTACATTTGCAAGTTTTACCATCGCCATTCTTACGGGAATTGCATTGTCACGTATATTCTGACTCCCGTACCGCAATTTCCGCATTCTGTTATACGGCAATCGCTGTCGCACTGCAACGTTTGCTCAAAGGGCCGTTCATGCCCGGACATGAAGACATGCAACAGATGCTTGCCGCCATTCTCGTAGTTGCGGAACCGTTGATGGCGATGATAGTCGCTTATTGCGTGGTGCAGTTCAGTTTCTCCCGCATTGCACAGGATCTTGGAAGCTGGAGCTGGTTCATAGGTGTGGTCGCCGTGCCATGTATCTATACCTTTATTGTTTCAGTCCTCAGGCTGTTGCCTCCGCGGTGGACGTTCTGTGTGGACTCTATGTTTTACAGTCCCGTGCTGTGGCTCATCGTCCAGCCGGTGACGGTCTATCTCGCAATTTCCTTGTTCCGGCGGCTTGTAATCCTTAAAAAGCGGGGCGGGACGCGGTAAATCTCTCCGGGGTGTTCGCCGGCGAGGTGCGGCAAGCATCTCCATGGTGTTATCCCGAGACTACCGCCGACGAGACCAGGGATACCCCAAGACCGTGGCTCCCATTTTCTCCGTGTCTCTCGTGCGTGATAAAACGTTTTCTGCTCACGTTCAATTTTGGCCACGACGCGCGTGAAAAACGTTTTAATATGCATAGAGAGTTACATAGCATGGAAAGAAATGACCATCATTAAAGACCATGTGGCAGAGAAGCCCCGGCGGGGGGGGGGGGGACCTCGGGGGGCATCCTCGCCCATGACCTTGGGGGGGGACCTCTGGAGGCATGGTCGCCCATGACCTTGTGAATGGGTGTCAGGCGACAGCCTGACGGGATGAGCGAAGCGAACCTCCAGAGGTTCCACCCCCACCGGGGCGCATCCAAACCACTGCCAAAACGAGCCAGTCAAAGTCCAACGTCGGGACGCGGCCACGGTATATTTTGTAACTCATTGATAATCAGATAGAATTTTAACAGGAGCGTGGAAACGCAGCCAAAAAAAAGTCCACGTTTCCACGCTCTATTCTATAGCTTATTGATAGTCAACGCTTCCGAAAATCAAGCGTGGCCGCGTCCCGACAGGCCTCACAGCCAAGCCAACCATCCACGCCACGCCAGCGCCAAACCATCCCCACCATCTACTCCATCAGCTTCTTGTATTTGAATCTCTTAGGCTCCTCATCTCCGAGACGCTTCTTCTTGTTCTCCTCGTACTCGGAATAAGTACCCTCGAAGAAATACACCTGGGAATCACCCTCGAAAGCGAGGATATGGGTGGCGATACGGTCGAGGAACCAACGGTCGTGGGAAATTACTACAGCACAGCCGGCGAAATTCTCAAGGCCCTCCTCCAGAGCACGTATAGTATTGACATCCACGTCATTGGTAGGCTCGTCGAGGAGAAGGACGTTACCCTCATCCTTCAATGTCAGAGCAAGATGGAGCCTGTTTCTTTCACCACCGGAAAGGATTCCGCAACGCTTCTCCTGATCAGAACCGGTAAAGTTGAAACGGGAAACATATGCACGGGCATTGACATCACGCTTGCCGAGCCTGATCCAGTCTGAACCGTCGGCGATAGTCTGGAAGACAGTTTTGTCAGGGTCAATGCTCTTGTGCTGCTGGTCGACGTATGCCAGTTTAACGTTCTCGCCGATGGTAATATCACCATTGTCAGGCTGTTCCAGCCCCATGATAAGACGGAAAAGCGTAGTCTTGCCGGCACCGTTAGGACCGATTACACCGACAATACCTGCAGGCGGAAGAACGAACGAAAGATGCTCGAACAGAAGCTTGTCGCCATAAGCCTTCGAAACATCATTGAACTGGATGACCTTGTTTCCGAGCTTCGGTCCGTCAGGAATATAGATTTCGAGATTAGCCTCTTTCTCCTTACCATCCTGGCTGGCGAGCTTTTCATAAGCACCGAGTCTGGCCTTGGACTTGGCGTGACGCGCCTTAGGAGCCATCCTGACCCACTCAAGCTCGCGCTCCAATGTCTTCCTGCGCTTGCTCTCCTGCTTTTCCTCCATTTCCAGACGCTTGGTCTTCTGCTCAAGCCATGAAGAGTAGTTGCCTTTCCAAGGAATACCCTCTCCCCTGTCAAGTTCCAGAATCCAGCCCGCAACATCATCGAGGAAATAACGGTCATGGGTAACGGCAATCACAGTACCCTTATACTGCTGGAGATGAGCTTCGAGCCACTGGATACTCTCGGTATCGAGATGGTTGGTCGGCTCGTCGAGAAGAAGCACATCCGGCTGCTGGAGAAGAAGGCGGCACAATGCCACACGACGTCTCTCACCGCCACTGAGATTCGCAATCTTCGCATCAGAAGGAGGACACTGGAGCGCATCCATAGCGCGCTCAAGTTTGGAATCAATCTCCCAACCTCCGCAATGCTCGATTTTCTCGGTGAGTTCGCCCTGTCTTTCGATAAGCTTGTTCATCTCATCATCACTCATCGGCTCGCAGAACTTGAGGTTGACCTCCTCATATTCCTTCAGGACATCCATAATTTCCTGGACACCCTCCTGAACTACTTCCAATACAGTCTTCTCCGGATCCATCTGAGGCTCCTGCTCCAGATATCCCACACTGTATCCCGGAGCCCAGACAACCTCACCCTGATAGCTCTGCTCGACGCCGGCGATGATTTTCATCAATGTCGATTTACCTGAGCCATTGAGACCGATGATACCGATCTTCGCCCCGTAAAAGAATGATAGACAAATGTCTTTAAGTATAATTCTGTTGCTTGATGGGAGGACCTTTCCTACCCTGTTCATGGAAAAAATGATCTTCTCGTCTGCCATGTCGTATTCTTTGTTGGTTTAAGTCCGCTGACGCGGAACAGGAATTCATATTTCGACAAAGATACGAATACGGCACCGATTCCACAAGTGAGCAATCACTTCCTGAGAATACGTACAGAGACTCCTGTGTTCTTTTTTTTGCACCACAGCCAGACAGTTCCGGCCTCATCCATTTTTTCCACCTCGAAAGACATCCCGGACTTGTAGGACATCTTCCCGTTGATTCCGTACTTCAGTGAACAGCGGATCTGCTGTCCTACATGGTCAGGCAGTTCAGAGCAAGTCAGGATATAGAACCTGGTCATATTGTCATCGTGAACGCGGAACTGTTTCCTCTCCGGACTGAATCCAAGCTGAAAAGTTTCCGGCACGTACTTGACTTTCACGGTCCCGTCTATCTTCAGGACTATTTCACCTCCAGTAACGAACTCAGGATCAGGCTCATGCTTGCGGCAGCACCCTGAAAGGATGAAACACACCAGCATTGACAAACATATATACTTCGTTCCTTTCATCTTATCGTGACATTTTTCTCGATTACATCAGTCGCACCGTCCACATAGGTGACAACGGCAGTTATCACGCAGGACCTGGACAGTTCATAATATCCGTTCTTGCCGGCAGCGATCCGTCTTCCGTCCATGAACCACTGGATATCCTGGACATTATTCACATTGCAGACACCCAGTGGAATAAGGGCATTTTTCTTGAAAGTCCCGTCATCATTCCGCTGGTCAGCATTGAACCAGATGAAAGGTGCCCCATCATTATACACACTGCGTGTAGTAAAATTGACAGTGGTCTCCTTTCCCCTTATCTCATTCTCAGCATAATGAATCTTCACGGTATATGCGGTCGCGGGCTTCAGACCCTCCAGACGAAGCGCAAAACAGCACGGCTCATACTCGAAAACTTCCTCTTCCTTAAGAGTCTTCCCACTCTGCCCCCACGATACCACAGCAGGAGACCTATTGTCCGAATGATCTGTCTTCCACTGGATTATGGCCATGTTCTGATACACATCCTTGGACGATGACACAACTATGGAAGGGCGGGCATCCTGACTCCGGACCACGTTGAAGGCGACCTCATCACCCATCTGCAGAATATCCGTTATCGCCAGATGCGAGAAAGACCCGTCACGGAACTTGAAGGCCGGGACAGAATGAGGAGTAAACGAATTGTTCCTGGCATAAGGGAAGAAAACCTGACTGGCATCGACAGCCTTGTCATAAGCCTCCATCATATCAGCGCACTGCATCGTCGGGCGGCAGTTCACCTCATTGCTGGACCACCTTTCCGCAGCCGTAGCAACACGCTCATAGACAGGAGAATAACCTGTCGCATTGGAGGATTTGTCAATGTGATAGATCGCAAGTCCTTTTCCGCCGCAATACACATCCCATCCGTTGTTCGCGCGACATTCTATAAGATAATACTCATCAGGATTGTGGCCGGCAAATTTCAGAAAACGCCCATTGACATTAACAGGTTCCAATTTATACTTGCCTTCTTTCAGTTCCTCCGGCTTTCCGATTCCGAGCATGTCTCGGTCAATGGCATTGTAATACGGAGGTGTGCGGCCATCGTTGTTGTAATTGCCGCCGTCCATCAGCGCCGTCGTCTTCCAGAGCGCCTCCGACTTTCCCCCGCTGCCCTCCAAATCAGTGTCATACATATCGTCAAGTCCCAGAATATGACTGTATTCGTGGCAGAAAGTACCGATCGTGCGGAACTGGAATTTACCCGAAGTGCGGCGCGAAAGTTCCGAAGAAACCGCATAATGGTCAATGCGTTTCCCGTCCAGGACAAGGTCAATGCCGGCAGATTTCAGATGCCACGCGTGCGACCAGATGCAGTCATCCCCGCCGCCGTCCGCCTCATCCTTCCCCGCAACGAAGACAAATACGTTATCCACAAGCCCGTCGCCGTCGTCGTCATATGCAGAAAAGTCAATGCCTTTTTCGTGGGCCAGACGACAAGCCTCAGCCACAGCCTCATGAGGCTTTTCATCACTTCCGTTCTTGTTTTTCCCGTAATATTTAAGAGGATTGGGAAGCGTGACAATCGGCGCGATGTCGAATGCAAACTCACACTCCCCCAGAAACTGGTCCTCGAAATAACGTTTGGCGCAGTTTTCACCTTTGTTAATCAAAGCCTCGAAGTGCTCCACCGGATGTGTCATCTTGACATCCGAAAATTCAGCCAGAAGTATGAGGCAATGTCTGTGAGGAACCGCACCATCTTCAGACGCAAGCGCCCGTTTATTGCTTAATGTCAATGAATTACGCCGTGCCGCGACACGTCTTGCCGTGGCTATTCTTCCTAGCATTTCATAAGGAATCCGGCTTGAAGGGGCCACAGATGCCTTTCCGGCAATTATACCGCTGCTGTAAATCTGTCCGTCCCCGCTGAATCCGGCATAACACCAGAAGCCGTCGCTATTCTGAACCAGCGCATTTCCCTGCAGATCCGTCATCACGTGCATAAATTCGTCGCCCCACAGCCTTCCTTCAATGACCGTACCGTCGGGTTGTGTCAATGTTACCACGCCCTTCCATGCAGGAGAGCCCAATGACATGGACGCCCCAGTAAAAAAAATCAATATCGCGGCAATGACTCTTTGCAATCTGTTCATCTGGCAAATTTGTATATCAAAGTCGAATAATAGTGATAATTCGCCAATAAACCAAATCCGCACCCCACAAAACAGCTGCAGTATAGAAACAATAAAGGCCGGAAACCTCGCGGCTTGCCGACCTCTAGACGTGTACTAAAACCTAAACCTGACTGATAGATGCAGGTCCGGTCTCAAATGTTGCATCATTCTGAAAAAATTTTTTGAAGGTTACTTACCAAACGAACTCAAAACGGATATCGACAGGAACTCCACCTCTGTTGACATTGGCAATATCAGCAGAAAGAGCCTCAGGAACTACAGCATGATTTGTCTCATACTCCTTCGCGAACATGTAGTTTCCTGTAGCCTGGGTCGTGAGGATAAGGTTAGACCAGTCAGCTACAATCTGAGGGACCTTGTCGAAATTCACATGATACAGGCCGTCCTTGTTTCTTTCGAACGCGCCGTTGTCCTTAAGGTAATTATAGCACATCATATTTGCACGGCCGTGAGCGTCGGCAGCACCGAAACGTACTGAACGGACAAGGCTGGCAATATATGTCGTGATGGCAGCTTCCTTGGAAATGAGAGGAATTTCGCCTCTGTCGATAAGGTTGCATACCATGTAAAGTCCGAGGATGTCAGCTTTTGCCTCTTCCCATGTGGAAGCCTCATTTCCGAGAGCCTCCTTCACACCGCCGAGGCCATTGACAGTTTCCTTGACTCCGAGACCGTGTGCAACCTCATGGAAGGTAACATTCCAGAAGAATGCATCCGCGCTGAGATATCTCTGCTGCTCAGGCTCGAAAAGAATCTGGCCGATCGGATAGACGATCTTGTCGAATTTGGCCTTAATGACATTGCGGAGCTGAAGACGGCGGGTTCCCTTTTCAGCCTGGACCTCATGGTCATTAGGAAGATTGATCGCAATGGTCTTTCCGCCGGCATTGGCATCACCGGCATAGTAGATCGCATCATAAACGAACATGTCAGACTCTGTTCCCGGAACGAAGGTCTTGTACTCCTCAGGGCAAGGAAGGCTCTTCTGGAGTTCAGGAAGCATTGAAATATACTTGGTGAGTTCCTCTGTCTTCTTCAGGTCCTTGAGAAGGATGAAGCACTCGTAAGAAGTCTTGAGTCCATAGATTCCGTCCTCGTAGTTCTCGATAGGTCCGATTACAAGGTCCATCTTGCTGTCCTTCATATCCATCCAAGCATAGTCGGACTCCTTATATGAATCAGTCCTGAGGGCCTCAACTCTCTTGAGAAGGTAGTTTCTCACGCTCTCCTTGATGGTCATGGTAGCTGCGCTCTCCAAGTATCCGCAAATCTTGTCAATGCTCTCCTTGTAAGCCTCATGGTACCATACCACCTTGAGTTTGCCGTCCTCTCCCCTTCTGATGATGGTGTAAGGGCTGAACTTGGCAGGGTCTTCCAGAGCATCGAACTCCTCCTTTGTCATGTCTGCAGGATAGAAATTCGCTCCGGCAGGACGCTCGCCGTACCCCTCAATGAAAGGAGCATTGTTATCCATACGGTCCCATGGTCCGTAATTGATGAGGGCCAAATCCTTGGCCGCACCGTCAGGAAGCGACATAATCGCATTCTTGTCACCGAAAGTCTGCTGCCAGAAAATGTTGTCTGCCTCATCGGCAGCTTTTCTGAAAAGATTGAGAACCTCTTTTCCATTGTCAGAGATACCCTCCATGTAAGGGGAACCAATCTGGAACACCGCATAAGCATCCACTTTCTTCTGCAATTCTGATTTCGGTGCCCTGTTTCCGCAAGACGCAAGTGCCGCGAGACACATACAGGTCAATGTTATTTTTCTTATCATATACTTGAATAATGAATAAGGCGAGACAACGGACAATAATGTTCGTTTCCTCGCCTATAAGTTAGTTCCTGTTTGAGCGGCTAAAGCCGCTGAAAATTAGAATGACAATGCGATCTGGATGAAGTCGTCAGCCTTGAGAGCTGCGCCACCGATAAGACCGCCGTCGATATCAGGGCAAGCGAACAGTTCCTTTGCATTTGAAGGCTTGCAGCTTCCGCCATAAAGGATAGTTGTATCCTCAGCTACCTGGGCGCCGAACTTGCCAGCAAGCACCTTACGAATGCAAGCGTGGATTTCCTGAGCCTGCTCTGCTGTAGCTGTTTTGCCTGTTCCGATAGCCCATACAGGCTCGTAAGCAACGATAATCTTAGACATTTCCTCAGCTGAAAGACCGAAGAGGACGTTCTCGATCTGAGCTGTCACAACCTCGAAGTGCTTGCCTGCCTCTCTCTGATCAAGGTTCTCACCTACGCAGAAGATGACACCGAGACCATTTGCAAGAGCGAGCTTCACTTTCTCTACGAGAGTAGCATCTGTCTCACCATAATACTGTCTTCTCTCAGAGTGTCCGAGGATTGTATATTCGCAGCCGGCTGAAGCAAGCATAGCAGCTGAAACCTCTCCTGTATAAGCACCCTTCTCCTTGTCTGCGCAGTTCTCTGCGGAAAGTTCTACTCTGGTACCCTTTACAACTTCTGAAACAGGTACGAGATGTGTGAACGGAGTAGCGATGATAAGACCTACACCCTCAGGAACCTGAGCTGATTTTTCAACGACAGCTTTAGCAAGCTCTACACCTTCTGGAACGGTGGTATTCATCTTCCAGTTACCGGCAACAATGTTTTTTCTCATAATATCTGAAACTTTAATTACAATTCAATAAAAAGCAGAGTTTGACCGGATTCCATTTCCCGGTCAAACTCTGCAAATTTAGTGGTTTTGCACGAAAATTACAATTCTAATTGCAGTTCCTCGGTCTCAGGCACCTATTTGGCATAAGTGAACGTTTTAAATGTCACGTCGGTAGTAAGACCTCCGTCCGTTGCCGATTTGCGGTAGCCGACGACATAGACGACATACTCTCCCGGGTTTTCTACCATATCTGAGAGATCCAGATTCTGTCTGCCGGAAAGCAGTATCTTGTCGATCATATCGTAACGCTTCGCGATGGAGAGGTACTCCCTGGCGACCTCGGCAGGATCATCATATTCATCCCAGGCCGCCTTGGAAGCCACTCCGCAGACATAAGTAAAGTCCGCAGACGGGATGACTTCCACTTTCCTGCCAGTTACAGTAAGAGTGAATGTCATGTCCACCGGTGTAGCAGGCGCCGTCCTGAACTTGCAGAATTCCGCCTTGCCGCTTGTTATGACATTTCCGGACTCATCGAAATCCATATCAAAGGCAACGACATAATACTCGGAGTTGTCATCCAGGTCCATAGAAGCATCTTCATCAGACGCAGAGTTGTAATAACCCTGAGTGAGAAGAACCCTAGGATCGAATCCCGAGCCGGCCATCGACACAATCTGCTCGACATACTGGATAAGCGCTTCCACAATACCGGCTTTTCCACGAGCATCATACTCCTTCTTGGAAACGATAGTCGTATAGTAATATGCGGCAGGATCCACTGGTGTGATCTCCACGTCCACAGCCGATGTCGTGACATTGCTTATGTCAAAAGCGAACTTGCTGTAGAAAGGTTCAGAATCAGACAGCTTGCTCTGAAGCACATGTACCGTCTTGTCCTTGATGCCTTTACCCCTGAGTTCGATTTTTCCCGTCCTGTCCACGCCGTCAGCATTGGCCAGAACCGAAACTTCAATTCCGGATGACGACACTGCACCTATCTTGAGCCATGACGTCTCCGTCACCACATCCGCTACCGCACCGGCTTGGGGACCGTCAATGCTATATTCCAAATTAAATGAACCGCCGGACACACCGACATTTACGATCGGGCTTTCCACATTGAAAGAGGATTTAACAGGGGCTTCATCCCCTTTCTCACTGCATGAGAGAATGAGAAAGGGAACAACAACCGCTGCTATTATCCTGATAAACGGATATGATTTCATTTTGTCAAAATTTAACGTGCGTTACAAATTATTCACCAATGAATGTAACCTCGAAGTAATCCACATAAAGAGTAGTAAAGCCGCCTGAAGCATCAATGCTGAAATACGTATTATCCTCATCAGTATTGACCACTGTGCTGACCTTGCCTTCACTGGTTATGGCCGTTGACGGAAGATTGCTCCATGATGAACCGTCTTTCGAGAACTTGATTGCAAGAGAAGCATAGTTACCTGTAGAAACGGTGCTGTTAGCACTGATGACCACCTTCTCCACAAAGCCGACTGACTGGCTGCAATAGAATTTGCCCTTCATACGGAATGAAGCCTCTGAAAGGTCGGTCACATACATCTGGTTAGCATGCATCTTCACATCGACAGTCTTACCAGAGCCGTCAGTTGCAACCGCCTGGAATGTAGCATCTACTTCAAAGTAATCGAAAGATGTAGCATCCGGATGTTTCTCTGCCTCAGCCTTGAGAATCTCATTCATGACTGCAGGTGTAACAGTAAGTTTATACTCGATTTCGAGGGCGGACTTCTGTGTCACAGCAATGGTCTTCACTACACTGAAATCACCATCCGTAAGCTTAACAGTAATTGTAGCAGTTCTCTTTGAACCTTCGTTGGCATCTACGGTATAAGAAATCTTACCGTCAGCATAAGTAACTTTCAGCCACTCCGCATCAGAAGAAACCTCAGGAACAGATTTGGTTGCATAAGCATTACATGCTATTTCACCAGTTGATGCTGTCTTATCAAGTTTGATTGCACTCTCACCGAGGACAAGTTCAGGTTCAGGATTGATGACAAGAAGTCCGAGATAAGGTCTGATATCCTGTGCGCTGAGATTGCTTACGGTAATTACGAAATCACCCTTCTCCACGCCAGTGGTATTCTCGAAGAAATAATCAGCGCCTTCAGGACTTGGAACACCGTCGCCGCTAGCCACAGAAATCTTCTTCAGAACAGTTGTGTCAGTACCATTGGCAAGAGCAATAGTGAAGTCACATGTAGCATTCTGGGTATAGATGCCGAGATTTACCTTTACCATCTTCACTCCTGAGAAAGATGCACGGGATGTAAGGGTAGCCTTGCCGCCACGCATATTGTTCTGTGCAAATCCCTGAGCATAACCGGCTGCTTTGTAATAAGTCGTTCCGAAGTTATCACTATTGTTTTCAGGATAGGTCAATACAAATGACATCTTCTTGTCACCATCTCCCCATGAAGCAACTTTTTGGATACTGGAAAGCGAATTGGTATAAGTAGGAGTGTGCACCCACTTCTCCCCTGCCGCAAGAGCGACATCATGAGACTCGGCAACGTCAGCCTCTTTGAAATGGACAGTAGGCTCGGCAATCTTGCTGCGTTTGATATTGAGTCCTGTACGCTCGAATACCAGGTCATATCTTCCGGTCTTGACAGTAACCTTTACATCATAAAGACCAGGATTGGCAACAAACCAAACTACATTGTCAGCGACAGTAACATCAGAATCAGGAGTGATGGTCAAAGTCGAACCAGTATTGAACGGAACAGGCTTAACATCAGAAATATCCTTGGTCAAATCCACCTTGAAGACACCTGCAAAGTCCTTGTTTTCACCGACAGCTTCGATTATAACCTTATCAACCTTCTGCTTTGCATAAGCTTCAGGGACATCAGCAAAGGTAATCTTTCCGAATCCGAACAGATGTGCAAATCTGACATTGACAGAAGCAGAAGAATTATACTCATTGTACTGAGTCTTTTCTTTATCCTGAACTTTTACTTCAGCAGGCTCCATAAGCATGACATCAGACCTGCCATGCCAAGATGTCTGTGAGGCGGTCTGAGTACCACTTACCTCAACTCTCCATGAAGTAAGGTCTTCAGAAGTAGTAGAAACCGCATCTGAAGGAAATACGCCATAGAACTTGTACGTATCAGCATTGTTTGCCTCGACAATACTGTAGAACGAGCCCTTGAATACAGGAGATGCAGCCTCCGGATCCTCCACTTTGAAAGAAACAGCATAGCTGCTTGCTACTGCAAAGTTTCTTTCACCCACCTTCACAGCCTTAGTAGGACTGCCAGGAAGGGCAATGGCTCCGCGGAAAGCATCGTACTTCTCAAACTTGATATGTGAATCTCCATCGAAAACCGCCCTGGTGCCGACACCTTCAACGTTCGCGGTAAGGTCAAGATTTCTGCCTGCAGGATTCTCCGGCTGAGTTTCTGTTTTTGCGCAGCCTGCCAATACAGCCAGCGCTGCTGCCATATATAATGTCTTTCTCATAATTAACTTCTATTTACCAGTTAAGATATTCATCCTCATCTACCACAATGACACCGCCGAATGTGCCGTACTGATTAAGTTTGATAGTGATATACTGTGCAGAATACTTTCCGTCACTGTTTCGGATAGCCTTGACCATCACGTAAGAATTGTCCTCAATTACTGATGGAACTGTAACAGTTACCAAGGACTTCTCTTCGTCAAGTTGAGCCTCTACGCCATTGGCTTCAATGATGACGTGAGTTGTAGCATCTGCACCAGTAACCGTATATCCAAAGGAGACAACCTCGCCAGGAGTTACTTTCTGGACATCACTGGTAACCTTGATCATGAACGCATGCTCCTTAGCAATGCGGATAGTGGTCTCGCCAAGTGTGAATACATATTCGTCATCGGTCTCAGACATTACGAGCTCAGGTTTTTCGGTGCCGGTCACAGGCACTGCATTCCAAGTGTTTCCGTCGAAAGACACATACCATTTGCCATCCTGAATCTTGAACTGAGGAGTAAGGCCATCCTTTCCTGTCACTGGCACTTTCTGTCCATTGTTGAGAACAAACTCTCCGTCAATAGTCCAGTAATAAACACCCTCTTCTTCTTTGATACCTATTACAGGAGCAACAGCATCTTTTCCATCTACTCCATCCTTACCATCTGTACCATTCACACCATTCGAAATAGTCGAAATTGTGCCGTCACTGAAATAAATCTTATAGCCATCAGTCAAGGTTTCGACTTTGGTGATGGTCACAGCTTTCTTGGCAGCGTCCACAAGCGCATTGATAGAATTGACATTCTGATTAACCTTGGATTCGAGAGCGGAAACCTTCTGTTCGAGAACGTCCACTCTGTCCTTCAGATCACCGCAGGCGCAGCACACTGATGCCACGGCGAGCATTGATAAAAATAATTTTCTCATATTTAATTATGATTTAAGATTTTTAGAATGATAGTATAGGCCGGCACACATAGGTATTGTCTGACCAGTCAATCTCGAATTCGATCTGTCCGTCATCATAAAGCCAGAATACACATACGTTTCCATCTGCATTATCATAAAGAGATGACGACAATATCTCACAAAGACTACTTTCACCGCGCTTGTTGCTGTGGGTAAAGTTCTCTTTCTCCGAATCCGGAATCTGAGACATGCATGAATTGAGTTTCTCTATCGGATCGTATGTCAGATTCATTCTGCCATGATCTCTCCAATAATAAGAGATGTCGGCGGTATATGTCCTTGCTTCCTTGATTTGAGCGGCAACCTCACCGCCTCCAAGATTGGCCATCATATCCCAAACCTGTCCGATGGAAGGAACATACCATCCGGATGTCCCGGCCGGAGCGGAAGGCTGGAAGTCTCTTGTCGTGAAATCGAATGCAGGACACTGTGAGATCTTGTCTCCCGGATATGCCTTCTTGATTTCCTCAGTCCATTTGTAGCCTTCGATGTCACCATACCAGGAAGTTCCGAGTTTCTTGTTAGGTATATTCTCGAAATCACTGTCGAATGAATATCTCGTAAACATGGACTTTTCTCCATGCGCCGTCCTGACAGCCATCACGAGACCATTGGTGTGGCCGGCAGCCTTTTCAGTTGCAGATATTCTTTTCGCATCTGTCTGGAACACGATGCCTATCACGGTCTTGCCCTCTTCAGGAGCAGGCTTCACATCCTTCCATACAGGGTCAGTTCCATCATCATTGATAGAAAGCAATCCCCCGTCGCTCCAGGTGCCGTCACTGTAATAGTAGTCGCCGACCTTAGGAGGGTCAACAGGAATTACAGGATCCTTTACGACAACTGTGCATTCCGCAGTCAATCCGGAGCACTCGACAGAAAGTACGGCCTCACCAGGCTCAAGTCCGGTAACTCGTGCAGCGACAATGTTATCCTTTATGTCCACATCTATGACCTCGATGCCGGCGACGGACATCTTGCTCACACTCCATGTCATCGTCTTGGATGTGACATTCTTCGGAAGCACTGTAGCAGTCACGATAAAGGTCTCACCTTCAGCAATTTCCTTGGAAGTGACATCCAGTGTAAGGGACTCGGCATGAACCATGTGGACATTGACCTCACACTTGGTCTCGACGCCTCCGAAGGCAGCTGTGATGGTAGCCTTTCCTTCCCTGATGCCGGTAACGACACCACGGGAAACAGTAGCGATTCTGTCGTCGCTTGAAGTCCAGTCGATTATCGGATTCGTAGCATTTTCAGGCTTGACCTCAGCCTTCAGAGTATAGGTATCATACATATTGATATCTATGGAGGTCTTGTCGAGGATAATGCTCTCAACTGCGATCGGAGCGACCGTGACGGCGCATTCCGCGATCTTGTCCTCGAGGACAGCCACAAGAGTGGTGGGTCCGAGAGAGTTGCTCTGGAGCGCAACGTAAAAATTGTCTCCATAGAGTTGCTCTGGAGCGCAACGTAAACATTGTCTCCATCAACCCTTGTTCCGGTAATGCTTGCCACTTCCTCGTCAGCAATGGACACGGATACGAGAGATGCCTTCTCGGAAGGATCCACTGTCAATGCCAGTTCAGATGACGTACCTGCCGGGACTGAGACACTTGTCACAGCAAAATCAATCTTGACCTCAGGTTCTGTATCAGGCGTTTCCTTTTCAGAACAGGAAACAAAAAAAAGCGGGGCCGCCAAAGCCCAGAGCAATCGTTTCAGGTACATAATAACAAAAAAATAGTCTAACCGTAATAAGTAACGCTCCTATATCTGTCCGCTCATTCAACGTTTGGCAAGATAGTATTTGTAAATCACAAATCCAACACTTTTTCCAAAAAACACAAACCGCTCCCGACTGTCCAAATCCGCCTGAAAAAGACACCCTCCGAAAAAAATTTCTAACTTAAGACTAGTTTCATTATATTTGCAAATTGCAGTTACTAAATCGAATAATAAAAAACGTAATATACAGATGAAAAATTTCGTAGAGGAACTCAAATGGAGAGGCATGATCCAGGACATCATGCCGGGAACAGAGGAGAAACTGATGGAAGGCCCTACAGCAGCGTACGTCGGCATTGACCCGACAGCCGACTCTCTTCACATCGGCCATCTCGTAAGTATCATGATTCTCAGACACTTCCAGGAATGCGGCCACAAGCCGATAGCATTGATCGGAGGCGCGACAGGTATGATTGGAGACCCTTCCATGAAGTCACAGGAGAGGAACCTCCTCGACGAGGAGACGCTCCATCACAATATCGAGGGCATCAGGAAGCAGCTTTCCAAATTCCTGGATTTCGATTCAGATGCTCCTAACCGTGCCGAGCTTGTGAACAACTACGACTGGATGAAAAATTACAGCTTCCTGAATTTCATCAGAGACGTCGGCAAGCACATCACTGTGAACTACATGATGGCCAAGGATTCCGTAAAGATGAGACTGTCCAACGAGTCACGCGAAGGCATGTCATTCACAGAGTTCAGCTACCAGTTGCTCCAGGGGTACGATTTCCTCTGGCTCTATGAGAACAAGAACTGCCATCTGGAGATGGGCGGAAGCGACCAGTGGGGAAACATCACTACCGGAACTGAACTTATCAGAAGAATGCTCGGCAAGACCGACGCATACGCATTGACCTGCCCTCTCATCAGGAAGGCTGACGGAAAGAAGTTCGGCAAGACCGAGAAAGGCAACATCTGGCTCGATCCTGAAAGAACCTCGCCTTACGAGTTCTACCAGTTCTGGCTCAATGTATCCGATGAGGATGCCGAGCGCTACATCAAGATTTTCACACTCCTTACCAAGGAAGAGGTAGAGGCTGCAGTTGCAGACCATCAGCTCGACCCGGGACAGAGAAAACTCCAGAAGCTTCTGGCTAAGGAAGTTACCATCCTCGTTCATGGAGAGGCAGAGTATGAGAATGCACTTTCAGCTTCCAAGATGCTGTTCGGAAACTCCACTTCTGAAGAGCTCAGAAAACTCGACGAGAGAACCTTCCTAGCAGTATTCTCAGGTGTCCCGACCTTCGATATCAAGAAAGAAGACCTCCCATGCAACATCATTGAACTTCTTGCAGTCAAGACACAGGTATTCCCATCCAAAGGCGAGTGCCGCAAGATGATTCAGGGCGGCGGAGTCAGCCTGAACAAGGACAAGGTCGCTGACATCGAGTACGAGGTAAGCGAAAAAGACATCGTCGATGGCAAATACATCCTCGCACAGAGAGGCAAGAAGAATTATAATCTTATAAGAATAATCTGATATGGAGAACGGTGCAAGCACCAGACAGCTCAAAGTAGCCAAAGAATTGCAGAAAGACCTTGCTGAAATCATCAGAAGCAAGGGCATGGCTGCATTTGGCGGAGCCATGGTATCCGTAACTGAAGTCAGGATCAGCCCTGACCTTTCAGTCGCCAAAGTATATGTAAGCATCTTCCCTTCAGCAAAGGCTGAGGCAGCGATGCAGATTATCAATGACAATTCGCGCGCTATACGCGGAGAACTCGGCCACGTCGTGGCAAAACAGCTCCGCATCGTCCCAGAACTCGTATTTTTCCAGGACACGTCACTCGACTACGCGGAGCACATTGATGAACTCCTGAAAAAATAAGCCGTACAGGCTGAAATACGAAAAAGCAATGAATCTGCCGCTAAGATTTGCCGTAAGATACCTTTTCGCGAAGAAATCACACAATGTCATCAACATTATCTCCGCGATAAGTGCGGTCGGCATGGCGACAGGCACAGCAGCATTGATAATAATAATGTCCGTCTATAATGGTTTCGACAGTCTCGTCAAGGACTCGCTCGGGAACATTGAGCCGGACATTCTTGTTACCCCCGCCGAGGGAAAAGTCTTCGTCCCGGACTCCCCCGCGTTCGACTGGGCATATGACCAGGATGAAGTCCTGAACATGTGCAGTGTCCTGGAAGAGAACGTATTCATAAACTATGACGGGCACAACGGGGTAATCAAAGCCAAAGGCGCAGACAAGGTCTATGAGGAGGAATCCCCTCTGAAAGACCACCTGAAGGACGGAAAATTCACCCTCCACCGCGGCGAGGTTCCGCTTGCGGTAGTAGGAGCGAAAACCGCCTACACGATGAACATCAGCCCACGGTTCGTCGCCCCAATAGAAATCTACTTCCCGGCACGCGACAGGAAAATATCAATGTCAAATCCGGCCGCCTCCATCGAAATGGTCAAGGTATTCCCGGCCGGAATCTTCAGTGTCAATGCCCAGGTGGATGCAGGTCTGATGATAGTTCCTCTGGAGACAATGAGGGAACTGCTCGGCTATGACGATGAAGTATCGGCTATAGAAATCCGCATTGACGACAAATACGGCGAAAAAGGAATCCGGAAAATTCAGAACGAACTCCAGAAACAGTTGGGGCCGGATTATCTGGTACGCGACAGGTTCGAGCAGAACACCGCGCTCTATAAGATGATGAAATACGAAAAGGCAGCTATCTTCCTGATACTCATATTCATAGTAATCATCATAGCCTTCAGCATCTTCGGCAGCCTCTCCATGCTCATCATCGAAAAGCAGACAGACATATCCACTCTCCGGAGCATGGGAGCCCAGGACAGCCTGATCAGACGGATTTTCGTCACTGAAGGATGGCTGATATCCCTTTCAGGCCTGATTGCCGGCCTGATTGCCGGAGTAGGATTCGCGCTTGCCCAGCAGCACTTCGGATTCATAAAAATGCCAGGCGGATTCACGGCCAGTTCCTACCCGATAATCATCTCATGGCCTGACATCCTGGTCACCGCAGCATGCATAACCGCCATTGGCTTCATCATGGCATTGATACCTGTGGCAACGAACATCAAGAGCGAATGAGCAGCCAGGCACGCATAACCTGCCTGTGGATTGCCGGCATTGCCGTTTTCCTGATCCTGGCCATTATAGACTTGTTCACAGGATCCGCAAACCTCTCAGGCAGAGACATTTGCAACACTCTTCTAGCAGGCCCGGCAGCAGATGGAAATCCAGCATTGACAATAATCTGGCAGATCCGGATTCCGCGCATCCTGACGGCAATCATCGCCGGCAGCGGGCTCGCGATTTGCGGAGCACAGATGCAGGCACTATTCCGCAATCCACTCGCAGACCCGCACATTCTGGGAATCAGCGCAGGCGCAGGTACCGGCGCAGCCATCGCATCCGCCGTCGCAGGATTCACCACCGGATCCGCAATCGGAATGACGGCCGCAGCCGCCACAGGAGCATTGATAATGTCAATGATAATCCTCGGAATTTCTTCGCGCGTACGCAGTTCATCCGTGCTCCTCATCACAGGAGTCATGGCCGGATTCGTCATGAGCGCATTGACATCAATGATAGAGTACCAGGCAAACGAGAGCCAGCTGAAAATGTATTGGAACTGGGCGGCAGGCAGTTTCAGCGGCAACACATGGAGCGGAATCGGGACAATGACATGCTGCCTCGTGGCGGGGTCAGTGCTGGCCGCCGTAGTGGGCAAAGGCCTCAGCGCAATGCTTTTCGGAGAGGACTATGCAGAATCCGCGGGAGTAAAAACCGGAAGGACAAGGGCATTGTCAATGCTATCGTGCTGTCTCATAACAGGCTCAGTGACAGCCTTCTGCGGGCCTATTGGATTCATCGGGATAGTAGCGCCGCACATAGTCAGAGCCTTCTCAGGAAAATCATCTATGCAGACTGTCCTGCCGCTTTCACTCCTCTGCGGAGCAATACTCAGCCTCGCGGGAGACATACTTTCAATGATATGGAGCACTCCGCTTCCGGCCGGAAGCACGATTGCGTTCCTTGGCATCCCCGTCATCTTCCTTATACTCAGGAACAAGAGAATCCTCTGAAAGACGTGAAGCAGCCTTCTATGGTTTCGCGTATGACATCTGCAGATGCGCCTCTGCCGGAATCATTGAAAACAATCCCGCTCTCAGACCTCAACATTCCGAATACCCTGTTGCAGCATCTTGAGGCCGAGACGATATCATGAGAAGAAAACACGACTGAGACATTGCCCTGTGAGACAAGGTTCTGGAGAACCGAGAGGACGCTTTCCCTACTGTCAACATCCAGAAATGCGGTCGGCTCATCCAGAAGGATGATGTCTGCCCTCTGCGCGAGAGCCGAAGCTATCGTAACCTTCTGGAACTCACCATCGCTGAGAGACGAGATGTCGCGCCCGGACAACGACTGGATTCCCATTCGCGTCACGGCCTCGCCGATCCTTTTCCTGATTTTCAACGGCACATGGCCGAACCATCCGGTCTCACGGAAACAGCCCGCCGCGATAAACTCTTCCACTGTAAACCCGGGTACTTTAGGTATCTTCGGCGGCACCATAACCAAATGATGTCCAGCATTATCCGGTTCAAACCTGCAAGTTCCGCCAAGAGGAGGACACAATCCCGCCATCGTTTTCAGAAGAGTACTCTTGCCAATGCCGTTGGCACCGCAAAGAAGCACGCACTCCCCCGGACCGATGCTGAAAGAGATGCCGCAAGCAAATGCCGCACCGTCATACCCGACGGCAAGGTTATCTGACACGAACCGCCACATTGATGATAACTTTACATATTTCAATTAATTGTCAACCAATGGCCACGAAGCCGTAGAGCCAGTTCCAGCAAAGGAATCTCAGGAACTTTCCCACAAGGAGAAGAAACATTGTCCTGACCGGCGGTGTCCTATAGAATCCGAGCGCTATCGCGATGACATCGCCGATAAACGGCACCCAGCATATGAGAGCCAGCCACACGCCATATTTGTCTATCTTCTCTTTCTGCTTCTGAAGAGTCTCCGGGCGTACCTTGAACCACTTCTCCAGCCAGTCCCATCGTGCTATCCATCCCATCCAATAGGTGGCGACGCTCCCAAGCCAGTTTCCGAGAGTTCCTACTACAAGGCAGCCGAAAGTGTCTTTAGTTGCAGCCAGAATGGCAAGGTACAGTGCATCCGAACTGAACGGAAAAATCGTAGCAGCAAGAAATGTCCCGATAAAAAGGCCCAACAGCCCAAGTCCCTCAAGAAAACCCATTATCTGGCAGGAATGTCTATCACAAACTTTTCATCGAAGACAGGGTCATCCACCCAATCCTGGATTTTCCATGTCCTTACGGAACCAGGGCGCAGATGAGCCATTTTCATCATCTTACAGAGTTCTTCAGCGAAGTCTCCCCCTTTCAGATAGAAAATGTCCTTAGTAAACTTTCCTGACACCCACGGCCAGAAATTATCCAGAGCAGTGACAGCACGGGAAACGACATAATCGAAAGTCTTAGGCAGCGACTCTGCCCTTGCATTGACAACTGTCACGTTCTCCAGTCCTAAGGCTTCTGCAACAGCCTGAGCCACAATGGTTTTCTTGCCCACCGAATCACAAAGGGTAAAATTCACATTCGGGAACAGGACTGCGAGAGGGATGCCGGGGAAACCGCCTCCGGTCCCGAGGTCCAGTACATTTACATTGCCGGCACTTTTCCACTCTTCCATCACTTCGGGCCGCACCTCTTTCAGGTAGGCCGCAATCGCGAGAGAATGGAGGATATGACGGATATAGAGACTGTCAATGTCTTTGCGCGAAATGACATTGATTTTCGCATTCCAATCATTGTAAAGCCCCTCCATGGCACGGAACCTAGACTCCATGCGCTCAGTTATATCAGGAAAGGTCTCCTTTGCAACAGTTAGAAATCCATTGAAATCCATAATCTAGTCTTCCTCCAACATTTTATTGATAATGAGCGTCTTGGCTCTATTGATACGTGTTTTTACAGTTCCCATCGGCAGTTCCAGCTGCTCGGAGATCTCCTTGTAGCCGAGGTTCGCGATGTAATATTTCTCAGCGACTTGCGCATAAAGTTCCGGCAGGCCTTCGATGCAGGCAAGGAATTTCTCATGATTCTGTGCGGAAATAATGGAGTCTATAGGTGTAGGCTGTTCGTCCGGAACATTGTCCGGCTTGTCCTGTCCCTGAACTGACGTCACAGTATCCACCAGCACCTTGCCCTTGTTCTCCGACTTGATTTTATGGTCAAGGGCGCTGTTTCGTGCAATTGTGAACAGCCATGTGGAAAACCGCTTTTCCATGTCAAACGTGTCGAGCTTCTGGAAAGCTTTCTCAAATGTCTCGAGAGAAATGTCCTTTATGTCTTCCTGATGGGTGACGATTTTGGACACGACTCCATAGACAGCTTTTTCGTATTTGGCGTGAATGGCCGTAAATGCAAACTGATTTCCGCCGAGCGCCATTTTCACAAGCTCCACGTCTGAAATACTAGTGAGCTTCGAGCCAGTTTTTGCCATAATTGCATTCTACTGTTAAAGGAACCGACAATTCTGTTACATGTTCCATCTGTTCCTTGACGATGGACATCAGTTTTTCTCTCTCAGAGGATATCGTGTCGAAGAGAAGTTCGTCATGAATCTGCAAGACCATCTTGCTCCTAAGTCCCTCCTCAGCCATTTTCCTGTCAACTCCGATCATCGCGAGCTTGATGATGTCTGCCGCAGTTCCCTGTATAGGGGCATTGACGGCATTTCTCTCCGCGAGCGCCCTGACCGTCGCATTTCTGGCATTGATATCAGGCAGATACCGTCGCCTTCCGAAGATAGTCTCGACGTAGCCGTTCTCCCTCGCGGCAGCAATCGTATCGTCAATGAAAGAGCGGATTGCAGGAAAGGCATTGAAGTAATCGTCAATGAGTTTCTTGGCTTCGCTTCTGGATATTCCGAGCCTCTGGGACAGGCCGAATGACGAGATTCCGTACATGATTCCGAAATTCGCCGTCTTGGCCACTCGTCTCTGGTCTGCCGTGACTTCCTCATGAGGTACTCCGAATATCTTTTCGGCAGTGGCGGCATGAACGTCCACGCCATTCCTGAACGCCTGTATAAGATGCTGGTCCTGACTGAGATGAGCCATGATACGCAGTTCTATCTGGGAATAGTCAGCCGATACGATGAGGCCGTCTGCAGAACCTGCCACGAAGGCTTTTCTGATTTCCTTTCCACGCTCCGTCCTGATAGGGATATTCTGGAGATTCGGGTTCGATGAGCTAAGCCGGCCTGTAGCCGTAAGTGCCTGATTGAAAGTCGTATGTACCCGTCCTGTCTGTTTGTTTACGAACATCGGGAACGGTTCGATATATGTCGAAAGCAGTTTCTTCACAGCCCTGAACTCGAGGATTTCCTCAATTATCGGATGTCTGTCCGAGAGCGCTGTCAATGTTGCCACATCTGTCGTATAGCTTCCTCTTGCAGTCTTCTTGGCCTTAGGGTCCAGCTTCAGTTTGTCGAAGAGCAGTTCTCCAATCTGCCGCGGTGATGAGATGTTCAGTCCCGGCATCTCCGCCATTTCACGGATTCTTGCCTCCCTCTCATTCATCTCCTTGCGAAGTTCTGCAGCAAACTCTCCCAGCTGGGCCAAATCCACTTTGACTCCTGTCAGCTCCATCTTTTCGAGAACGTGCATGAGCGGCTCTTCTATCTCATCATACAGTCCTGAGACAGAATTGATTGCCATATCCTCTTTCACCTTGAGGCCAGTCAGCATCGCAGCAGCGGCTTCTGTCACGCATCCTTTTCCGTCATCCTCGGCAGGCGCGTCGAAAAGTGACAAAGGCGCATCCTGTTCCTCAGCCTCCTCCGCATTGTTTTCGATGTCAATGCCGATGTAGCTCTTTGCCAGGATTTCGCTCTTGTGGCTCTTTTCCGGATTGATAAGATAGTGCATCAGGCTGATATCCATGAGTTTGCCGCCCAATTCAATCCCCATGTTGCCCAACTGTCCGGCCATCGTCTTAAGTTCATAGCCGTATTTGTCAATGCAGGTGTCCGAAAGGAGTTTACTGAATTCAGCAGGACCGCAATAGGCA
>FR890664.1:28432-30714 GCA_000435075.1 Bacteroides sp. CAG:770
AGGACCGCCATAGGCAACATTGACTTCGAGATTGGCCGCATCTTCGTCGCTGCATACCGCAAGAGCCATTCCTGTCACTTCTGCGAAGACTCCGGTTCCTTCTGTAGCCTGAACTATTGCAACTCTGTGTAACTCAGCCGCTTTCTTTGCGAGCACATTAGCATTGACCTCATTAATCTTCATCATTTTCGCCTCGACGGACGGGCGTTCCACATCGGAGGCTTCGGGAAGAAGTTTTTTCAATGAATTGAACTCGTATTCCTCGAAGAGGTCTGCGACTTCAGGAGTATAGCTCGCTGTAACCTTCATTTCGTCATCGTTGACAGTCAGTTCCATATCCGTCTTGATGGTCACGAGGTCGTGGCTCAATGCAATATGCCCCTCGGCTTCGCGGAACTGTGTCTGCTGTCTTGCCGTAAGTTCGTCGATGTGCCTGTAGATGTTCTCGACTGTGCCGTACTTTGCAATCAGTTTTCCGGCTCCTACTTCGCCTACGCCCTTGACTCCTGGCACATTATCCGCTGTATCGCCGCAAAGTGTAAGCATTTCAATGACTTGCGCAGGATTGTCAATGCCGTATTTCTCGCAGACTGCCTTGACATCCACGATTTCGTCGGCACCTCCGGATTTTCCTGGTTTGACCTGGAAGATGTTTTCTTCGATGAGCTGTCCGTAGTCCTTGTCAGGCGTGACCATATAGACAAGTTTGCCGGATGCCGCCTCACGTTTTGCCATCGAGCCGATGACGTCGTCCGCCTCGAATCCGGGCACCATCAGCACCGGTATTTTCAATGCTCTGCAGATCCCCGTGAGAGGTTCAAGAGCATCAATGACAAGTTGCGGGGTCGCGGCCCTGGTCGCCTTGTATTCAGGATACATGACATTTCGGAACGTCCCTCCCGGCGGGTCGAATGCAACTGCCAGATATTCAGGATGTTCTCTATTTATCAGTTCCAGAATGTATTTAGTGAATCCGAAAAGGATGGACATGTCCGCCCCTTTCGAATTGATCATGGGACGGCGCAGAAATGCATAGTACATCTTGAATACCAGCGCATGTCCGTCGATCAGATATAGTCTGTCTTTCATTGTTCGCGAATAATGTTCAGAAGGCCTTCAGTACCAATCACAGGCCTCCGTTGGTCAAAGATAGACAAAAACTTTGAAAAAATTTTGTATTTATAGTGAAAAAGACTACCTTTGCAATCCTATTTGTGAAAAATATAAAAAAGTAAGATAATGAAAAGAACATTCCAACCATCTGTACGCAAGCGCGTTAACAAGCACGGATTCCGTGAACGTATGTCAACTCCTAACGGACGTCGCGTACTGGCTGCTCGCCGCCGTCATGGCCGCAAGAAGCTGACTGTTTCTTCAGAAGAGAGATTCTAATATTTCTCCGTAGAAAATTTATGAGGGTGACCGAAACGTTGTTTTCTGTCGCCCTCAAGTTTTTATGCCAGGCGGTTACACAGATGTTTACTGCTATGCCGGACGGCGCCACATTGTTACTCGTTAATTGACTGATAATTAGCAAGATATGTATTTTAGTGTGGATTATCAGAGAAAAAACAGGCGATAATCCACACTGGGAATCAGATAGCATTGATAATTAATGCGTTACGACACCGGTCGTGGCATCGTCCAGCCAGAAGTCCATACGATTTGTCCGGATGTGCGGTACCAGGATGATGTGAACCAAGTGCTACGCATTACTCATCTCTCTCTTTAGCCTGGATACTTCTTCCTCTGAGAACCCTGTGGCTTGTGCGATAATCTTGCAGGGTGTCCCAACCCGTATAAGGTTCATCGCGATTTTCAAGCGCTCCTCTCCTCGCCCTTCCTCACGTCCTTCTTTGAGACCTTCGTCTTTACCTTCTTTATGTCATTCCTTGTGCCCCTCTTTGAGGCCTTCCTCACGCCCACTCTCACACGCGTACTCAATCTGATTGTATGTGTCCCGTTCCGTATTCATGGATTTAATGTAATTGGTTCTGTCCTTGTCGTCAAGCTGTGCAAGTTCCGCTACATCTTAGGCATCAATCCGATTCAATTCAGAAATTTCCTTTTCCGTCAGACATGTCAGTTCTGAAATTGTCTCAATGTCAATCCCTTTCTCCAACATTCTTTTGGCAATGTCGAAACTATTCTGTTTTACGCCTTCAGCACGTCCTTCTTCACGCCCTACCTTGAGTCCTTCTTCTTTACCTTCTTCTCGCCCTTCTTCTCGCCCTTCTTCTCGCCCGGTCTCACGCGCGTACTCAATCTGATTGTATGTGTCC
>FR890665.1 GCA_000435075.1 Bacteroides sp. CAG:770
CACCCTTTAGAGTATGTTCGTGCTGGACGAACTAAAAAAGAGGCTGACTAATTTCTTAGTCAGCCTCTAATTATTTGCGCGTTGCAAGTGCTATTATTTGTTAGCTACTTTCTCTTCAACGTACTTTACAGCGTCAGCCACTGTTGCGATCTGGCTAGCGTCCTCATCAGGAATCTTGATACCGAATACTCTTTCGAACTCCATAAGAAGCTCAACTGTGTCAAGAGAATCAGCACCGAGGTCGTTGGTGAAGTTGGCAGTCTCAGTTACTTCTGACTCTTCTGCGCCAAGCTTATCAACGATGACGTCTTTCACCTGTTTTACGATTTCTTCGTGTGACATAATCGAATAATTTATTAAGTTTATGATTTATAATACACAATTCATGAATATTCCACAAAGTAAATAAAAAAAACCGAAAAAAAGAAATTTTTGCGCCAAAACCGCTAATCACCGGGACTCACGACTGAGATTAAGCCATATACGTAACCCGTTGAGTGAGTTCAGGAAATAGAATGAATACTTTATTACCATGACCACCGTATAGCTGGTATCCGGCGATGAAGAAGCCTTTCCGGCCCACAGCAGAATCGAGAAGACATTGACAAGAATCCAGACAATCCACTGCTCGACGAAGGCCAATGACATCAGCACCTGACCGAGGACATTGAGCACAAATACCAACGCATCGAACAGAATCATATAGCGGATACCGCGAACGGCCGTTTCAGCCCCGCCAATCGCATTAAGAACGAAATAGGTGACAGCAGTGCCACAAAGGAACAAAACGGTCGTAATCGCCCACAATTTGCCGTTCAGACGACGTGCCTTGACCTTGACCTGGGACCTTGCGCCCCTCTTCCTCCATTGCCACCAGCCCACGAACTGCATCGGCAGGAAATAAAATGCGTGAAGAGCGAAATTCCCCCACACCGGGTCGCTGCCGGGACGGATGCTGCTGTCGAAAGCCACGTAGGATGCGACAGTCACGTCAATGATACCGAACAGGAACGTCCAGATATTGCCGTTTGCGGAAAGCACGGAGTTCATCACCCCTGTCAATGCACCTATACTTGCCAATGCAAGCATGAAATGCCTCGCTCCAGGCTGCTGAAACTTGTAAACGTTGGTAATGATTACCGCTGCCGTCATACCGATAAGTATGAAGGCATTGAACCAGGCATTGAACCTGTCAATCTTCTTTTTGTCAGTCATTAGTATTCAGTTGTTCATGTATTCGTTCCGCGAGCTCCCTCTTTCCAAGGAATCCCGTCAAGTCCTCCACGGAGGCAGCCGCAATCCTCGGCACGCTCCCGTAATGTATGAGCAGGCGCTTTTCAGTCTGCTCGCCGACCCCTTTGATTCTTGTCAATGCGGATTCGACCTGGCTCTTGCTGCGCAGACTTCTGTGGAAAGTGATTCCGAATCTGTGAGCCTCATCCCTTATCTGCTGGAGAACTTTCAATGCCGAAGAGTTCCTGTCAATGAAAAGAGGGTACGGGTCCCCCACCCTGATAACTTCCTCCAGACGCTTCGCAAGTCCCACCACGGTGAGCCTGTCAGTTATGCCAAGCTCCGCCAGAGCCTGATACGCAAAGTCAAGCTGCCCCTTGCCGCCGTCAATGACAATCAACTGCGGAAGGTCATCAGGGTCTTCACGCAACATTCTGGAATAGCGCCTGTTGACTACCTCCTTCATGGAAGCATAATCATTGGCACCGATTACAGTCTTTATCTTGAACTTTCTGTAATCCTTCTTCGAAGGCACTCCGTTGCGGAAAACCACGCAAGAAGCTACCGGATTGGTACCCTGAATGTTAGAGTTGTCGAAACATTCTATGTGGACCGGCGACTCCTTCATGCCCAAAGCCTTGCGCAACTCTTCTACCACCATCGCACGGTACTGGTCCGGGTCCGTATGCTCTTTCTGCCGTATAGAATTGAACTGGAACTCCTTGGCGTTCTTTGTGCTCAATTCGAGAATGGCCAGCTTGTCTCCCTTTGCAGGTATTCTGAAATTGACACCATCCATCTCGACATCAGGCAGGAAAGGCACAATGACCTCGCCGGATATCTTTCCGAACTTGGACTCGATTTCAGCTACGAATTCGCTCAGGACAGAAGGCGGTTCCTCTTCGATGTTCATCCTGAATCCAAGGTTCAGGGACTGGATAATGGATCCTCCCCTGACACGCATAAAATTGCCGAAAGCTTCATTGACATCAATGACAAGAGAGAATACATCTACGTTTGTATCTGAAGCAGAGGTGATTACGGACTTTGAATAATGCTTCTGGAGCGACTCTACCTTAAGCTTATAGGTCTGCGCCTGTTCGAAATCAAGATTCTCGGCCGCCTCGGTCATCAGATGCTTATAATGCTGTATGATTTCATTGGCACCTCCCTTCAGGAGGCTGACAATTTCTTCAATCTCGGCATTATAGTCTTTCATTGATATTTTCCCGACACAACAGCCCGCGCAACGCCCTATGTGGAAGTCCAGGCAGGGGCGGAATTTTCCGCGCATTATCGCATCGGAGGTGATTTTATGGTTGCAGGAGCGTATCTGATAGTTCTCCGAGAAGAATTCCAGAAGGTTTCTGGCATGCATGACCGAACTGTACGGCCCGAAATACCTGTTTCCCTTCACAATCCTCCTGGTGAGATAGACTTTCGGGAACTCGTCCCCTGTGACGCATATCCACGGATAGGTCTTGGAGTCCTTGAGCAAGATATTGTACTTCGGCTTGTACTGCTTGATGAGATTGTTCTCGAGCAAAAGGGCGTCAGCCTCAGTATCGACCACGGAATACTGCGCATCCGCTATCTTGGAGACAAGTATCCGCGTCTTGGCATTGAGCCTCTCAGGGGGCACAAAATACTGCGCCACGCGCTTGTGGAGGTCCTTCGCCTTGCCTACATATATGACAATCCCCTCGGAGTTATAATACCTGTAAACTCCGGGGGAATGTGGAAACAATGCTATTTTTTCCCTTACTGTCAATGTCTGAGCAGAGCCTATTTTACATACTTGGAGACCTCTTCCTCGATTGACTCGCCATAGAGACCTCTCTTGATGATAGTTCCGTCAGGGCCGAAGAGAATGATGTGAGGAATACCCATGATACCGTAAATATCCGTAGGGACGTTCTTCGCATCTACAATCTGATTCCAGTTCACACCATAAGCCTTAGCCGTATCGAGGCTCTCCTTTGCAGTTTTCTCCCAAACGGCCACGCTGAGCACGTCGAAATCTTTTCCGTGATACTTGTCATAGACAGCCTTCACGTTAGGAATCTCATGCTTGCAAGGACGGCACCATGAAGCCCAGAAGTCAACGAGAACATATTTGCCGTTGCCTACATAGTCAGAAAGCTTGGCTTCCTTACCGTCCGGCTGCATTACAGAGAAGTCTGTAAACTTCATTCCCTCAGCAGTATTCTTTCTTGCGGTAACGCCGCCGAGCATAGCCTTTGCTACATCGTTCTTCTCTACGACATTTGAATCGATAGAAGTGAGAACTGCCTCAAGTGTATCGTCAGACATCTCGCTATACACGTTCTGGAGAGCGTACAATGAAAGGATGTTGTCCTTATTGGCGTCAATGACATCGTTGTTGAGCTTCTTGAATTTTCCGAAGAAGGTATTGTAGAACTCTTCCTGAAGGCTGTCGATCTGGTCTGCAGAAAGGCCGGTACTGTCAGCGATTGCCGCCATACCTGTCCTGTACTCAGCCACCATCGCCTGAGCCTCAGAGTCGAACGAATTCAGTTTCTCTGTCAATGATACTGCAGGCTTCGCCGATTTGATTTCCAGAGCGCCGTCAGCGAGTGACACTGTCAATGCTGTTCCGTCTGAAATGAACGATCCGCGTGCGTGTCCTGCCATAATATGGCCAAGAGAAGCTTTCTCAACAGGGATTTCAATCTTGAAAGCCGCATTTTTCAATGCTACCGTAGTGTCAATGACATCAGGGATGACAATGCTGATCTCCTCCGGAACGTCTGCACCTGAGAACTTTCCCTGAAGAGTAGTTTTGTCAGAAACTGATGTGCAGGCTACCGCCGCTACGGCCATCAGCGAGCCGATAAGATATTTCTTCATAACAATAATAATTTATCTGTATTACATTCCGCTACGGCAGTATTCACGCCCCACGGCTTCAAGCCGTAAAAGTAGTGAATAATTCCGTGATTAGCAAAGACCTGACCTCCGGAGAATCCGTTAAGTAAAAAATCCCGGCAGGAAAACCTGTCGGGATTAATATCTGGTACAAGACAAAAACTAGTTCTTGTTCTCTTTCTTGTCGCCACGACCTCTTCCGCCACGACGAGGACCACGGTCACCACGAGACTGACGTCCCAGTCCCTGACCCTGAGCCTGTGCTGAAGCAAGGCCTGCGTTAGGTGAAAGATCCTTCTTGCCGTAAACTTCACCATTGCAGATCCAAACCTTGATACCGAGGGCACCAACTTTGGTATTTGCTACAGCGAGAGCGTAGTCGATATCAGCACGGAATGTATGGAGAGGAGTACGTCCTTCCTTGAACATTTCGCTTCTTGCCATCTCAGCGCCGCCAACACGACCGCTGATCTGAACCTTGATACCCTCTGCGCCTACACGCATAGCAGAACTAACAGCCATCTTGATAGCTCTTCTGTATGAAACACGTCCCTCGATCTGACGGGCGATGCTGTCTGCTACGATGTTAGCGTCAACCTCTGGTCTTCTGACCTCGAAGATGTTGATCTGAACCTCTTTGTTTGTAACCTTCTTGAGTTCTTCCTTGAGTTTGTCAACAGCGCTTCCACCCTTACCGATGATGACACCAGGTCTAGCGGCCTGAATAGTCACAGTGATAAGCTTGAGAGTTCTCTCGATGACAATCTTGGAGATGCTTGCAGTTGCAAGACGGTTTACGAGATATTTACGGATTTTGTAATCTTCCGCGATTTTCTCAGCGTAATTACCACCACACCAGTTAGAGACCCAACCACGGGTGATACCGATTCTGTTGCTGATAGGATTAGTTTTCTGTCCCATAATTATTTATTCTCCTCCACTGTTGCTGGTTTCTTAACATCAAGGATAATAGTAACGTGGTTTGAACGCTTGCGGATTCTGCCGGCTCTACCCTGTGGGCAAGGACGGATTCTCTTAAGTGTTCTGCCCTCATCGACCATGATGGTCTTAACGATGACATTACCGTTATCCAGTTCACTTGTTTTATCCTGATTTTTGGCCTCCCAGTTAGCGATAGCACTGCGGAGAAGAGTCTCAAGCACTTTAGAAGGAGCTTTCTTGGAGAACTTGAGAAGATCAAGCGCATGGTTGACTTCAACACCTCTTACAGTGTCGGCAACGAGACGCATCTTGCGAGGAGAAGAAGGAACGTTCTTAACCTTCGCAATCGCTGTCTGCCGCTTAATCTCTTTCAGTCTTTCGGCCATTTCTCTTTTTCTTTTTCCCATAATTTCTGATCAATTAAGCGATTTTACTTCTTGTTGTTACCTGCATGGCCTCTGAAAGTCCTAGTAGGTGCGAACTCTCCAAGTTTGTGGCCAACCATATTCTCAGTTACATATACAGGAATGAACTTGTTCCCGTTATGAACCGCGATAGTATGACCAACGAAGTCAGGAGAGATCATGCTTGCGCGTGACCAGGTCTTCACGACCTCTTTCTTCTTGCCACCTTCATTCATGGCAAGAATTCTTTTTTCCAGAGCTTCCTGGATATATGGACCTTTTCTTAATGAACGACTCATAATCTCTTAAGTTTAATTCCTGTTATTTCTTTCTTCTTTCAATGATGAACTTGTTTGAAGTAGCCTTAGGATTACGTGTCTTGTAGCCCTTTGCAGGAAGTCCCTTACGAGACCTTGGATGTCCACCGGAAGCACGACCTTCACCACCACCCATAGGGTGATCTACCGGGTTCATAACGACACCACGGTTACGAGGACGTCTGCCGAGCCATCTGCTGCGACCTGCCTTTCCATAAGACTCCAGATTGTGTTCTGGGTTCGATACTACACCGACAGTAGCACGGCAGGTTACGAGAACCATTCTTGTCTCACCTGAAGGCAGGCGGAGGACAACATGATTCCCCTCACGAGCAGCAAGCTGAGCATAAGTACCAGCAGAACGTGCCATAGCACCACCCTGTCCAGGACGAAGCTCGATGTTGTGTACGAGAGTACCGACTGGAATTTCCCCAAGAGGAAGAGTATTTCCAAGCTCAGGAGCAACGCCTGAACCTGATTCAACGATCTGACCAACCTTCAGTCCGTTAGGTGCGATGATATATCTCTTCTCACCATCCTCGTACTGAACGAGCGCGATACGTGCGCTACGGTTTGGATCATATTCTATAGTAAGAACTGTTGCCTTGCATGCATCCTTAGCACGATGGAAGTCGATAACACGATACATTTTCTTGTGACCGCCACCGATGTAGCGCATTGTCATCTGACCTGTATTGTTACGACCGCCTGTACGCTTAAGAGGTTCAAGCAATGATTTCTGCGGCTTCTTGGCGGTGATATCGTCAAAAGCGCTGATTACCTTGTTCCTTTGACCAGGAGTAACCGGTTTAAATTTTCTTGTTGCCATTGCCTTATCCCTTAAATATTACTATAGAAATCAATCTTGTCTTCACCGGCGAGAGTAACGTATGCCTTCTTGAAGTGATTCATACGGCCTCTGAGCACGGTCTTTGCATAACGGGACTTTCTTTTCCCGTGGTAGTTCAATGTATTTACTGATGCAACAGATACATTATACATCTGCTCTACGGCAGCTTTGATCTGGATCTTGTTGGCATCACGAGCTACAATGAATCCGTAACGGTTCAACTTTTCGCCCTGAGCCGTCAATTTTTCTGTTACTATTGGCTTAATGATAATTCCCATCTCTCAATCTTTTTAGCGTGCTACTCTAGAGGCGAGGATATCCTGAACACCGTCAACGAGAACCATTGAATGTGCGTTCATGATAGTGTAAGTGTTAATCTCGTTTACAGAGATAACCTTTACCTGCTCAAGGTTGCGTGATGAAAGGTAAATGTTGGCAGAATTCTCAGGAAGAACAAAGAGAACTTTTCTGTCTCCAGCCTTGATAGCTGAGAGAATGTTGAGGAACTCTTTTGTCTTAGGAGCTTCCATTGCGAAAGGCTCGACGAGGACGATCTTGTTCTCCTGTGCCTTGTATGAAAGTGCAGAAACTCTCGCGAGCTGCTTAACTTTCTTGTTCAACTTCATGTCATAGCAACGTGGCTTAGGACCGTGTGCACGACCACCGCCTACGTAGATGTTTGACTTCAATGAACCATGACGAGCTCCACCGCCACCTTTCTGACGGCCCTGTTTCTTGGTACTGTATGAGACTTCGCTTCTGTCCTTTGTTCTCGCAGTTCCCTGACGCTGGTGAGCGAGGTACTGGATAACATCGAGGTAGATAGCGTGATCATTCGGAGTCACACCGAATACTTTCTCATCAAGGACGACCTTCTTTCCGGACTCTGATCCGTCAATCTTCAAAACTGACAATTCCATAATTAAGCCTCCAACATTAGATAAGATCCTTTGGCTCCAGGTACAGAGCCTTTCAATACGAGAAGGTTGTTCTCAGGAATCACTTTGACAACCTGAAGGTTGAACACCTTTACCCTTTCATTGCCCATGTGGCCTGCCATTCTCATTCCTGGGAATACGCGTGAAGGCCAAGATGATGCGCCCATAGAACCAGGGTGACGAAGTCTGTTGTGCTGACCGTGGGTAGCACCACCGACACCGGCGAAGCCGTGACGTTTAACGACTCCCTGGAATCCTTTTCCTTTAGAAGTACCGACAACATTGCAGTATTCAACACCTTCGAAGATGTCAGCAACTGAAACAACGTCGCCTAATTTAAGCTCTCCCTTGAAGTTTGCAGTGAACTCTGCAAGCTTGCGGTGAGGAGTGGTTCCTGCCTTTGCAAAATGCCCTTTGAGAGGGGCGCTGGCGTGCTTTTCTGTGGTTTCGTCATAGGCAAGCTGCACGGCGGCATAACCATCGTTTTCTACCGTACGGACCTGCGTAACAACACACGGACCAGCCTCAACAACGGTGCATGGAATATTTTTTCCATCAGCACCGAAAACGGATATCATTCCGATTTTCTTTCCAATTAATCCAGGCATTGGTTTGATAATTAATTGTTTATTAATACTTTATCGTATTTTCGCATACTTTGCGAGCCGCAAATATAGGAATAATTTTTTAATTTTCAATGACTTCCGGAAAAATTTCTTAGTTTTGGCAAGAATTCCTAAATTGCAGTCAAATTGAAAAATGATGAAAAGAATAGCCCTGCTTATGCTATATCTGTCCATAGGCCTCGCCGCCACGTTTTATGCCGAAAAATTACCCTATGACTCCTACTACAGAGCGGCCGACGGGCTCTCATCGCGATCCGTCAACTGCATTTCCCAAGATGAGGCCGGATTCATCTGGATCGGCTCTGAAAACGGGCTCGACAGATTCGACGGACACCACTTCAAGCACTACGACATCGCCGACGGCAGAACCATATACACCATTTATCCGGACAACCGAGGCAAGCTCCGGCTGGGCACCGGAGGGGCGTATTCATATTCAACACGGAAAACGGCCTGCCCGAAAAATTCAACGTCGAAACAAAATGGGCAGTCTCAGTCTGCTCGAAAGCGACCATCATTTCCAAAGTATGCAACAAAATTTTCATCGGGACAGCAGGACAGGGATTCTTATTATACAATCCTGAAAATGAAGAACTTGAACAATTCTACCAATATGCATCAATGATAAGCGCAATGTCCGTGTACAATGATTCCTTGATGTATGTCGGTACGGAATGGGGATCGAGCTAATATTCCAGGGAGACCGGAGGTTTCATTCCCGAACCGCGCGTTTCCAAACATTCAAGCGTGACGGGTTTCTTAGAAGACTCCAAGAAAAACATCTGGATCCTGACCAGCAACACGACTTACGACATAGTCGAAGACAACAAGGGGCTTATCTGGGTTGCCACGGCCAGCGGTCTGGTCACATATTCTTATGAGAGCAATACATTTTCACCCGTAAACCAAGAATTGGCCTCAGGCGCCATCTCTTCCCTGGAAAAAGATTAGTACGGAAAAATCTGGTATGGAGAAGGCGGCAATGACAAAGACTGCGGCCGCTGTGATACGATTCCAGAGTCTGAATTTCTTGTTGTCCATATCCTTAAGGTGCGGCAATATTTCTTATATTTTTGCTTAAAACCATAAATATAAGAAGAAAAAATCCTGTTTTCCTTTTCTACCTGACCCTTGTATGCCGAACAGTTTCTTAGTCTTTAAGATTCTTTTTTACAGTAACCATAAAACTGGTACTCAGCAGGCCATTTCCATATCTATAATTCAATGTTACGCGAGCTTGTCCTATCTTGCCGGGAGCAATCAAATTGAGGTCCTGATCGAGTGTCGCGATCATCTGATCGGAAGTAATGAATTTCACCTTGCTCTTTCGAAAATGAAACAACAGATAGGATTCCGATGTCAGACTGGATATTCCCGGACAGCACGAAACATGTAGGATTCCAGGCAAGATCCGTTGTCGGCGGTTATTTCATAAAGATGTTAAGTGGCAAGATAAGCAGGTAACATTATTGTTTATATTTAATCGAGTAGGAGGAAAACGAAGTAGTTTTCTTCCTACTTTCGTTTTCCGACCTCTCACACTACCGTACGTGCAGTTCCGCATACGGTGTTTCCTTATCTTGCGTGCAATCTGACATAGTAGTCCATCATACAAGGATAGCCCGCCGCGCGGGCGCGACGCTGATGTATCTGGCCGGAACGGTATAATTTGCTAAATTTGTGTAAAATATATGAACGTTATGGAAACAAAAGATATCGCAAACGTCAATGTAGACGCCCTGTTTGAAAGAATCTCGGCCCTTATCGAGGAGTCCAGAAAGAGGGTGGCTACGGCTGTGAACATCGCCGAGGTGTACACCAAGTACGAAATCGGCCGCTATATTGTGGAGGATGAACAGGAGGGAAAGGCCAGGGCTGCGTATGGAAAACAAGTGCTTCCAATTCTTTCGCAGAAACTGACCGATAAATTCGGTAGTGGTTGGTCTCTCGAGACACTTAAAAGCGCTCGAAAATTCTATTCGGTATATGCGCCGCAGGCAATTCGGTCAACGGTGTTGACCAAATCGGACAAAGAAACCGGCAAAACGAATTTGGTAAACAGTGTTGACCAAATTCAGATCGCCCCTGCGGAGCCCCACAAGTTCGTTTTGAGCTGGAGCCACTACCTCGTTTTGATGCG
>FR890666.1 GCA_000435075.1 Bacteroides sp. CAG:770
GTATATGAATCCCAAAGGCGGAGTCTTTCCCAATCCTGGACGACCGATTAGCATCATATAAATGGAAGGACTTGTTTTCCATTCGCCCTTGATGCGGATTTGGCAGGAATTGCCGACAGCAGTAGCAACGGCTGAAAGGATAATGGATGCCGTGTATTCGATGTTGAAATTCTCATAACGAGACAGATTCAAAATGATTTCCTGAATCTTGTCTGGAAACACATCCAAAGGGAGTCCTGTTTCAGGAATATGTTCCACTTCCGAGCGAAGCATATTGGCCAAATGCAGATTATCAAACATAGCCACCTCCTTCCTGCTTCGGTAAGTCGATACCGATTGCAAAAGCATCAAAATGGAAGTGACGTAAGAAACGGTCCACATCCTCCTGCGTATACCAATACTTGTCACCTTCACGGGAATAGCCGAGATATCCGTTGTCCCGTAATTTCTTCAGATACTTCTCCTTGATTCCCAATTTCGCCATCAAGGACTTGTTGTCATACAGACAATGCGCTGCCACCTTGTTTGCGGATGGCAGTTTTTCCTGTCGTTCCACTATGCGGAGAATTCTTTCCAGCAATTCTCTTTCGCATATACTCTCTACCTTTAATTTCTTTGCCATAGTAAATCTTATTATGGCTTTCCAATCCTGATGCACACTCGGACTTCAAGCCGGGTTATCTTGCCGTGACACGACTGTGCACATCGTTCCACGA
>FR890667.1:0-14786 GCA_000435075.1 Bacteroides sp. CAG:770
CTCGTTTTTATGAGTCAACCTTTTTCAGTATAATACAAAACTTCACAGTTACAATGACTTATCCGTAAATATGCGGTTATTTCCGGACAAATTGATCTGATACTCACGAGAACTCTTCGCATGGTACACTCCAAGTCTGGTTCTCCCTGAAGTCTCTCTACGTCGGCCGTAATCAAATGAAGATTGTCACATGGATTCCCTGCGTCGCCGCCGGCCCCCAGAATTTCCGCTGGGCCAAGTCGCGCTCTCTACTGCTTCTCGATATCATCTCTGATCAGCAGACAGGCCGGCGAAAGAACATTGACATGACCGAAGCCCTCTAACTCGAAAAGCGACGCCTCATGCCCGACATGCTTCAAAATCGCCAGCAGATGAGCATTTTCCTCATACCTGGCAAGCATCTCCAGATTCCGGTCCCCGGTAATCAGCATAAGCGGAGCACCCTCCTTCCTGGCATGAAACGACGGTGCCATGTCATCTATGAAAGGAAGATCCACATCCAGACCACGCTCCTTCTTGATCGTGAAATGCGTCATCGTCTGCCCGCCGACCGGATACGCCTTCGCGATTCTGTCCGCGTCAATGCCATATTCCGCCAGCCACCTCTTGTCCAGCGCCAGCATCAATGTCAGCCAGCCGCCGGCAGAATGACCGCCGATATAAACCTTCGACGGGCTGCCACCGTATTTTTCAATGTTATTGAAAACCCAGCTCACCGCAAGCGCCGCATCCTCCAGATATCCTGGACACTTCACCTTCGGATAAAGACGGTAATTTACGTCAATGACAGCGAAACCCCGGTTGCGGAACTCCTCCCTAAGACTCTTGCTGCCGCCCTCAAGACCACCGCCATGAAACCAGACCAGAGTCTTGAAATCCTTTACATTCTCGGGATAGTAGATGTCCAGTTTACACCTCTCCTTGCGATACGCATCAGACTCATTGACAGCAGTATAAGGAATGTCCGTAAGATATTGATAATTATCTTTCTTCTCGCCTGACACCGGATTTCCGGCGATTGCGCTCAATGCAAGTGCAACATACAGGACAACAAATGCAAATACTTTTTTCATAATTACTAAATAATCCTAAAATATTTGTCAAAAATAATCAGATTAATCTGTTTTTGAAAACAATCATGCATGCCGGATAGCTTTTAACCACTTGTTAAATAAATGTTACAAGTTTGCTAAAGAGGAGTTAATCTATTAATTTAGTCGCGGTACACATGATGAATTGCGTTTAAATGTACGCAAAAAAATAATATTGAATGAAACGTATTTTGCCCATAATTATCGCTTTGCTCTTGCCTTTTGCTGTGATTGCCCAGACCAAGAACGGTAAAGAGAACCTTGTAATCAAGGAGTGGAACGTGGAACCGTCTTCCGGAGTCAAAGTACTTGACCATGAGACGATATACAACAGATTTGGACTGAAAGTCGAAGAGGCTGAGTTCAGTAAGGAGGGATTGAAATGGAGAAAGAAATTCGAATATTCACCGGATGGAGTCCTGACACGGGTCCTGATATATAATTCATCTGGAAAACTCGACAATATCAGAAAGTTCGAATACACGCCGACAGGGCGCAAACACAAAGAGTTTATTTACAATGCCAAAGGCAAACTGTCCAGATACAAGATATATGAGTACTCGACATTACCGGGAAATTAATCCGGAACTTGTCGGGGCATTCGAGCCCATTGACTTGGATAGAATGGACTCCATCAGGCTCATGAACCGCATTGACACGAAGTATGTCACTACATCATCTGTTCTCGATGCGATACTCCGGAAGTCATTGGCCTGCGGCTACATGATGTTCGTCTCGGAAGGGGTGCGCGTCCAGGCTTATGACAGTATCTATTTCGACACCTCTGACCTCAGGATGTTCATGGATCACCGCAACTCCCGGCTGGTAAGGCAGAAAGTGAGGACAAGAATCTACAGTGATTCTGACCTGTGTTTCCTGGAGGTAAAGTCCAAGAACAATCATTCAAGGACGAAAAAGAAAAGGATTTCTATCCCGCCTGAGAAATTTACGGATTTCAGAGGAGATAACAAGTGCAGTGATTTCCTGACTAAGATAACTGATTACCATGCTGAGAACCTGAGTCCATCCGTGGAAACCTCTTTTTCTCGTATTACACTAGTGGATAAGGATTTATCCGAGCGCATCACGATAGATTCCGATATCTGTTTCCGCAATATGAGGAATGGCGTGACTTCAGGTCTCGGCGATGTCGTGATAATCGAACTTAAGCGGGACGGAAGGAAGAGGAGTTCCATGCAGGATATTCTTCTTTCGCTCAGGGTAAAGCCAATGCGCATAAGCAAATACTGTATGGGCGTGGTATTGACAGACCCTCAATGTCGTCCCGGACGTTTCCTTGAAAAGATCCGGGCATGTGACAAACTATGTTCATCCCAGAGGCAGAGGGACTTAGTCAGAGGGTAATGTGCGCAAAGCAGTGCGGCAGCCTTGCAACTTGTGATATTTGAATTATTTAGTAAGCATGAAGCATAAGTTGGTAAAGATTTGTGAAGGATTTTCGAGGATAGATTTCTTTTCGAAGAAGGAGTGTACTGGACGTACACGACTGATGAAGCAAGAATATAGACCGAAAAGACGAGCAAAGATTACCAAGTTATATTTTAAGGATTACCTAACTGTTTGATACAATGGAAGAAACTGAACTTCTCGGAATCCAGAACTATTCCGAACCGATGATGTCTACGATACAGAGTCTGGCGGAACTCGGCATGAGATTCGGACTGAATCTCCTTGTCTGCTTCCTGATTGTGTATCTTCTGTATTTCCAAAAGCGTGGAAGGAAAGACTATGTATTCACGTTCATAGCCTTTTCTTCAGCGATGCTCCTCCTCCTTTACACAATGGGCCGTGTCGATGTCGGTGTGGGTCTTACTTTGGGCCTCTTCGCAATATTCGGCGTAATCCGTTACAGGACAGAGACAGTGCCTATCCGTGAGATGACATACTTGTTCATAATAATCGCCCTTGCGGCAGTGAACGGCCTGGCACCTCTGTACAGCGTTGTCGGACTGGACAGCAACAGCCCCTATTATGAACTCAGCAGCGGTCATCTTCTGGTGACATTCATAGCCAATGCCTTTGCGGTTATTCTTGTATGGGTTCTGGAACGTAGTGTGGGTATGAGCAGAAGCGCAAGCAAGGTGATATTGTACGACCGCATTGACCTTATCCTTCCTTCCCGGAGGGATGAGCTTGTGGCCGACATTGAGCGCCGCTGCGGTGTGCATCCCGAGCGGATTGAAATCGGCAATGTGGATTTTCTGAAGGATGCCGCATATGTCAAGATTTACTACAATTTGCCGGCAGGGGAGTCGCAGTCTTCGGTCACGGAGATTATGCGCAACAAGCAATTTATTGAAAACCAGGAATTTGAATCTTAAAAAATAATTGTCAATGACGAAGAAACTAATAGCAAGTCTGATTGCTGCAACCGCGCTTGTGTTTATTGCAAATGCGCAGGAAAACTCGTTCAAGAGCAGATTTTCTGCTTCCGCTGACTGGAAAATTGCCAAGGGGCTCCACCTCGAGACCGGATATGAACTGAGAACCAAGGATTCGTGGAATGGAATCGAGAGGCATATGGTCAATGTCGGTATGTCATACAAGGTCTGCAAGTTCCTGAAGGTCGGTGCGGACTATGATTTTATCGGCCATTATAATTCGGCATCCGTTTTCAAGCCGCGCCATCGTTTCGGTGCTGAAGTGACAGGTACTGTGGATGCAGGTAACTGGCGTTTCAGCCTGAGGGAGCGTCTGCAGTTCACGCACAAGTCTTATGGTGTGAACAGATATCAGGAGGCCAGGAATGATTTCGACCTGAAGTCCCGTGCCAAGGTCGCGTTCCGCGGCCTGAAGAGCTGGGAACCTTACGCCTATGTGGAAATCAGGAATACTTTCAATGCCGCCTCTTTCAATGCCTCATATGATTCTGCCTCAGCTTCTTACTCCGACTATGAGTTCCTTGGCTACAATGATGCCTATGTGAACCGTGTCCGCGGAGCCGTCGGAGTCGAGTGGAAAATCAACGAGCATCACGGCATTGATTTCAAACTTATGCAAGACTGGGAAAAGGACAAGGAAATCGACACGAACAAGGAGGGTACCAAACTCAAGGCCTACGCCGTCGAGAAGTCGTTCAACACGATTCTGGCTATCGGCTACTGCTTTTCGTTCTAGCCGCCACGTCGTCACAAAACACAAACAACAATGTCCTGGAAAGCTGATGTTTTCCAGGACATTATTGTTTCGTCAGATTTTGTCCGGATTAAAACGTTTTCCGGTGAACAAACCATGTAATATTCCCATTTGTCCGGGCTAAAACGTTTTCTTACGGATAACTTGTATTTTGAGTCAACTTGTCCGTAAAATATGCCCTTTTCACGGACAAGCTCGGCTTAGGGGACTGCCTGCACAACCTATTTTCTTCCGCAGTCGCGTATAAGTGAACGGATATAGCCCGTGATGTCATCATTGATAAGTTCCTCGATAGTCGTCTTCATTCTGAATCGCCAGTAGAACGGCGATATCGCAGGGACATTGATCCTCTCCTTGTCCGGATCCTCCATGCAAAGTTCCGGCTTGAGCGACAGATAATCCTGGAGCGGCAGAATCGCCAGCATGGACGCGGACTGAAGATGCATCAGAATGATACTCAGGCAGATATCAGGAGTGCACTCTGCAGGAGCCTCGCCATATTTGCCGAGAACCTGATTCCAGAAACGCTGGGTGACGCCCCTGTCCTCCTTCCACCAGGCGCGGAGCGGACTCATGTCATGTGTCGAAGTCGCGCAGACGGAGAAATACGGATAACTCCAAGTGTCGGCAAACTCATGCTGGGCATCCTTCGGCATACGCTGGATTTCCAATGACAGGATACGGAGTTCCTTCATTACATCCGGCACGCAATCCGGAATCATACCCAAGTCCTCGCCACACGCAAGCATTCGCGTACCGGCCAGCAAATCAGGCAGTTTGCGAAGTGCGGAATCACGCCAGAACGCATTGTGCCTCCTGTAGAAAAAGTCGTCATGCAACCTGTTGAAGGCGTCCTTCTGCCAGTCAGGAAGATTGCGGTAATGATCCGTATTCTGAGCCCCGATGCGGGGATGCCAATATCCCTTCCTGTGCGAGTCTTCCACAAAGAGGGTGTCAATGCCATCCGATGTGTACCAGCCTGTGCTGATGTCGAATCCCATCGATGCCAACTCATTGGTACTGAACGGCAATGCCGGGTAGAAATGGCCTAGAAGACCGCTGCTTGCCCCTCTCGGAACCTCCCAGATTCGGAAAAATCCGAGGATATGGTCAATGCGGAAGAAGTCGAAGTACTGCTCCATGTTCTTCAGTCTGGCCCTCCACCATGCAAAATTGTCTTCCTCCATCTTGTCCCAGTTATATGTCGGGAAACCCCACAGCTGACCGTCAGCAGAGAACGCATCAGGCGGAGCGCCGGCCTGGGAATTCATGTTGAACTGGGAAGGATGCTGCCATGCATCCACGCTGGTCCTGCTCACGCCGATAGGAAGGTCACCCTTGAAAGTGACGCCATGTTTTCTGGCATAGTTCCTGGCATCGACGAGCTGCCTGTGCAGGTGGAACTGGACAAAGGACTGATAGTCAGCTTCTTCTCTGTTCTCTGCAAGGACTGAAGCCGCTTTCTTTGCACTATATGAAGCATATTTTCCCCACTTGGAAGAATCACCTGTTCCGGTCTTGCGGAGGAGAATCCTGAAAGCGCAGTATGCGTCGAGCCAGTCGGCATTTTCCTCTATGAATTTCTTGTACTCTGCAGAACCGCTGACCTTTGTCCATGTCGAAGCGAAAGCCTTGCGCATGAGACGGTCCTTTTCCTGATTGACTCTTTCGTAATCCACCTCCGGAAGTGCCTCAAGTTCTGCTTTCAATGTCTTGTAGCTGCTGTCCCTGCGAACACCTGCCTCAGGAAGATAGACGAACTGCGGATGCAGGGCATAGATGGAATTCGCGCTGTACGGATATGAATCCACCCAAGTGCCTGTCATGGTCGTGTCATTGACAGGAAGAAGCTGTATGACTCTCTGGCCTGTAGCCGCTACCCAATCCACGAGTTTCTTCAGGTCGTGGAAGTCTCCGATACCGAAACTGTCCTCAGTCCTCAGAGAGAAGACAGGAACGGCAGTGCCGGCGCATTTCCAGTTGGTCTGGAACATCTTCTCAGGAGTCATGTCGTCATTGACCTTGAACTTAGGGGAGTCCTGGTCGATGCTGAAAACCTTGTCGGCAAACGCCGATGTGAAGAAAGGGGCGGCTACCGGGATATCGGTCCATTTGTCCTCTATATCAGTGGCTTCCGTATCTGTGATGATATGGTTTTTCCATTCGCGGCGAAGCCTTTTGCCGTCTTTCCAGCACTCGTAATGGTACTCGGTTCCGGACGGAATCCTGCTCTCCGGCATTGACAATTCCCAGATTCCTCCTGGAAGGTAATGCATGTCAGCGCGCTCGTTACCGAATGAAAGTTTGATTTCCTCACCCCATGAGGTCTGATATGTGATTCTGAAAGTACGTGTCATAATTCGTTGTTTGTTGTGGTTTTGTGACCGCTAAATTATATACAAAAACCAACATCCGAAAATGACTTGCCGGTATTTTCGGATGAGATGTCGTTTTTAGGCGATGAACTGTCAGCAGGTGGTGTTCTCAAGCCATTGGAGAAAATCCTCTGATCTCGAACGGCTGACAAGAATTTCAGGACCTGAACGTGGAACTGCATTGATCTTGAGCCTTCCTCCCTGCAGTTTGATTATGCTCTGCACTGCTGATGAAGCGATTATGCAGCCGCGGGAAATCCTGAAGAACCTGGACGGCGACAGCTGTGATGACAGGATGTCAAGTGACTGGTCCATGACATATTTCGACCCGTCGGATGTGAACATCCATGTGACCTTGTCCTCGGAAAGGAAATATGCGATGTCATTGACAGGAATAGGAAGAATCTTGTCGTTCAGACGCACCATGAACTTCTGCCGGTACTCATGCTGGGTGCCGGAGATGGTGGAGAGGAGAGAAGACATATCTGTGACGCCTGCTGAATTGCGGCAGCGCTGCACGGCCCTGTCCAGGTCCTCTTTTTCGATAGGCTTCAGCAGATAGTCCACGCTGTTCACCTCGAATGCCTTGACGGCGTAACTGTCATAGGCTGTGGTCATTACGATCTTTGCATCGACATTGATCTGCCTGAAGATGCTGAAACAGTCACCGTCAGAAAGTTCCACGTCCATGAATATGACATCGGCGGAATGCTCCTTCAGCCACTCGACCGTGCCGCTGACTGAACTTGTCATGCCGACGATTTCCAGATCCGGATAATATTTCTGCAGAGTGCGGCTCAGGTTGGCCTGTGCCATCGGTTCGTCTTCGACTATCAATACTTTTAGTGACATAATTCGAGTTTTTAGAATGTTTTCTGTGCGGGCAGCAGCGGAAGCGATACTGAATAATCCGTTCCATTGTCATTGATTTCAATGTCATTGCCCGACAAATCAATGTATTGCTGGCGGATGTAGTTCAGACCGACTTTTGTGGAGTCTTCTCCAAGCGCCACCTTCGGATATTTGTTGTTGGTCACGATGATCCTGGAATCCCGTGCCGTTATGTTTATGTGGAGCGGATTGTCCGGAGACACCCTGTTATGTTTGATTGCATTTTCTACAAGCATCTGGATCGAGCACGGCACCACGTCGTAAGCCATGAAAGACTCGGGGACATCGACATTGACCTCGAACCCTGACGCGAAGCGTACTTTCAGCAGGTCGGTATATTTTTCGGTGAAGTCCATTTCCTCGCCCAGGCTGATGGCTGTAAGCGAGTCATTTTTAAGCATATACCTGTAGATGCCGGCGAGTTTGTGGACGAAAAGGCTTGCGTCTTCGTTCTTGTTGTCGCAGATCAGGCAGTCCAGGACATTCAGTGAATTGAACAGGAAATGCGGGTTCACCTGCTGTTTCAGTTTCAGATATTCGAACTGGGCCTTGTGTCTTTTCATCTTCTCGGCTTTCACATCCTGATGCGTAACTCTCACGTAATCAGCCATGTATATAAGTACATAAAACAGTATTTCAGCAATGAATGCCACTACAGCCGTCTCTACCAGGTCATGAACCGGAGGCAACTGCTGTATGGAAAACGGAAGGTCAATGCCTACGGCGAATGTCGCGCCGAGAACGGCAAGAACCACGAATAAGGTCAATGCCGTCCAGCGTAAATATTCAGGCTTCTGGCGGAGTCTTGTCCTGGCGAACCTTACATATATTATATTAAGGCAAATCAGGATGATGCAGACAGGAATATTGTACATCAGTCTCACCAGGTTCTTGTACAATCCGCCGTTTGACAGGATGTTCATGTCGCTCAGCGCGATGATGGCCAGTCTGAAAAGGAAGATGGCGAGCACAACCGCTATCAGCCACGGCATGTGCGGCATTCTGATAGAGCCGGAAGACAGACGGAGCCGATTGAGGATATTGCCGACGAGTATCGTGCCCCATCCGAGGAGCTCTGTCGTGAATGCCGTGGAAATGGCATGGACAGCAAGGTCGGAGCTGAAAATCATTCCTATCAAGTTGGCTCCGGCAGTTCCCAGAAGATATCCGGTAACATTGATGATTATGATTATTCCGGCCGTGAACTCCAGATTCAGGTTCTTTTTCAGGCAGACGAGAAGGATCATCGCCATGGTGAGTACGGTGAGGAACAGTTCGTCTCCGATTCCTGCCTCTAGGCACAGAATGGTCACGGCTGCATGGAGCAATGCAAATATATGTACTATGCCCGAGGGCTTTATCTTAGACAAGTTCATAACTCAAGTTTCAAGTGTCTGTGTGGTATGCCGGTGTGTCATGCAACCGCCACAGTCCAAAGTTAGGAATAATTGCCTGAATTAAAAAACCGCTTTTCATTCGTCGTCTGATTTTTCCCGTCCGTCAGCCAATTCCGACCATCCGTCCTGTCACATATTTTTAATAGGATATTAATAAATATATTTGCAAACGTTTTAAGGCTCACGGAAGTACCTGAGGCCTTGACAGAGACAGAAACGGAACTTGACAATTCCGTGACCACATAGAACAAACGAAAACCAATGAACAAGAAACCGAAATTATCTTTTTGGCAGATATGGAATCTCAGCTTCGGATTCCTTGGTGTCCAGATAGGATATTCACTGCAGAATTCAAACACGTCCACGATATTCGAATCACTCGGCGCCGACGTAAGTCACTTGAGCTATTTCTGGTTGGCGGCACCTCTTGCCGGAATGGTCATCCAGCCTATCGTGGGCATGTTCTCAGACGGGACATGGACCAGATTCGGCAGACGCATCCCGTATATACTCGGAGGAGCATTGATTTCGACTATAGCACTTATGCTCATGCCGAACTGCCCGACTCTTCTGGCATTGGCCCCTCTCGCGATGGGAGCATTCATCCTCCTTTTCATGGACCTTTCTTTCAATGTTACCATGCAGCCGTTCAGGGCGCTTGTCGCTGATATGCTCGACGATTCGCAGAAGACAGAAGGTTATGTCGTCCAGACTTTCCTTATTAATATAGGTGCCGTAATAGGAGCCGTCCTCCCGCTGATTATGACATGGGCCGGTGTAAGCGACGAAGCTGTTCCCGGTCAGGTTTCATCCCACATTGCATGGTCCTATTATATAGGAGGTGCAATCCTTCTGGCTACCGTCCTGGTGACAGCATTCAGGACCAAGGAGTATCCTCCGAAGGAATTTGCCGAGTACAACGGTATCGCCGAGGTCAATGCAAGTGTACCTGCGGTGAAGCCAAGTTTCATGACATTGATAAAGAACACTCCGTCCGCGATGATCCGCATAGGTGTGACCCAGTTCTTCTCATGGGCGGCGCTGTTCATCATGTGGACATATCTGAAACCGGCCATAACCAGTTCAGTGACAGCAGGTGGCATGCTTCTTACGGAAGGTGAGACACAGACCTGGGTCGGTGTCCTTAACGGAGTCTATCCGATTCCTGCCTGCATCGCCGCATTGTTCATGACGAAGCTCGCTACCAGATTCGGAAACAAGAGAGTCTATGCCACATGTCTCCTTTTCGGAGTTCTCGGCTTCGCCGGACTCTGTCTGCTGAAAGACAAATATGCATTGATGATACCGATGCTGGGTATCGGAATTGCCTGGGCCGGCATTCTCGCCATGCCTTATACGATTCTTTCCCGCACAGTCGACCCGAAACGTATGGGCGTTTACATGGGTATCTTCAATTTCACCATCACCATACCGCAGATAGTCATCGGACTTACCGGAGGAGTCATCGTGAAATACTGTTTCGGCTCGAATGCCGTGATGATGTTGGCATTGGCCTGCGTCTTCATGCTGTTGGCTGCGGTGTCTGTCGCTTTTATCAGAGAAAATTGAAAATAATTACTATATTTATTAAACTAATAACAATAAGATCCTATGAACAGATTTCTATCTTTTATAGTGGGACTGATGGGACTGCTTCTCATCACCCCTGATCTGTCAGCCCAGAACGGGTTTGAAGTAAGGGGTACCGTCACGGATCAGACCGGCCAGCCCGTAATCGGCGCGACCGTTCTCGAAAAGGGTACTACCAACGGATTGTCGACTGACGTTGACGGCAATTACACACTGAAAGTGTCCTCAGCTGATGCAATCGTTGAAGTCAGCTGCATCGGATACAAGACCGTGACCTTCGTGGCAAAAACCAATCCTGCGAAGACTGTCATTCAGGAAGATTCCATGTATCTGGACGATGTAGTGGTCATCGGTTACGGTACAGTCAAGAAGAGCGACATGACCGGTTCCGTTACCGCCATCAATGCAGAAGAGGTCAACCGTGGAGCCGTTACTTCTCCGAGCTCAATGCTTCTCGGTAAGGTTTCCGGACTTAACATCACTCCTGCGAACGGACAGCCGGGTTCTTCTTCTACCATCAGAATCCGCGGTGCGGCATCTCTTACCGCATCCAATGACCCTCTCATTGTCATTGACGGTGTGCCTGTAACAAAAGACGGTGGTGCCGGCATGGGCGATCCGCTTGCTACTGTCAATCCTAACGACATCGAGTCTTACTCTGTCCTCAAGGATGCGTCCGCTACCGCAATCTACGGTTCCCGCGCTTCCAACGGTGTGATCATCATCACTACCAAGAAAGGAACAGGCAAAGGAATCCACGTAGGCTACAGCGGAAGCGTTTCCCTCAAGCAGAATACCGATGCCATCAAGATGATGGACGGAGACCAGTTCTTCGACTATATCAAGGAATATCGTCCTGAAGCTATCGAACTTCTCGGTGTGGACGGTACAATGTACAACACTAACTGGCAGGATCAGATTTACCGTATCGGCGTGAATACTGACCACAATATCAGCCTTTATTCAGGTGGAGTTGTTCCTTTCCGTGTCAGCATGGGCTACAACCTCGACCAGGCTACAATCAAAGTCGGTGACAACCAGAGAGGTAACATTGACGTAAGCCTTTCTCCTAAATTCTTCGACGAGCATCTTTCGATTAATTTCAATGCCAAAGGCGTATATCAGCATACCAACTGGGCCAACAACCCTGTAGAGAGTGCTCTTTCATTCGATCCTACCAAGCCTATCTATTTCACGGATGCTGAAGGCAACATCGACAAGACTGCCATTTCCAACGGTTACTGGAACTGGTTCAGCGCAGGTGTGCCTAATACCATGGCAGCTGCCAACCCTCTTTCTGCAGTTTATGACTACGTCAACTACGGACATACCTACCGTGGAGTAGGCAACTTGCAGATTGACTATAAGGTACACGGACTTGAGGCTTTGAGGGCAAACCTGAACTTGGGTATGGATATCGCCAGGACCAACGGCACCAAGTACAACACCGTCGGTTCACGCAGTTCGCTTACCAGTGCTCCTGACCTCTATGAGAAGTACAGGAACTTCAACAAGAACATGCTTCTGGAGGCCTACCTCGACTACAATGAAACTTGGGGAAAACACAATTTCAATGCGATGGCAGGTTATTCTTGGCAGCACAACTACATCAAGTACGAGAACTCACAGTACTACAACAATGACAGGGAAACCGTATATCATATCGCTCCTGTCAATGCCAAAGAGTACTATCTGATTTCATTCTTCGGACGTCTCAACTACGGCTTCGATTCGAGATATCTCTTCACTTTCACCGCCCGCGGTGACGCATCAAGCCGTTTCTCTCCTTCAAACCGTTGGGGTTTCTTCCCTTCTGCAGCATTCGCTTGGAACATTGCCAATGAGGAATTCCTGAAGGGCAACAGGTCAGTATCAGCCCTCAAGTTCCGTCTCGGATGGGGACGCACCGGACAGCAGGATATCGGAGACGACTACTATCCTTACATCGCAAGATACTATGAGTCAGCGTCTGTGACGATGCAGTATCCTATGGGTGCTGACGGCAAGACTTTCAACCTTCTCTCACCATTGGCCTACAACCCTAACATCAAGTGGGAGACAACTGAGACTTACAACGTAGGTTTGGATTTCGGTTTCCTCAATGACAGGATTTCCGGTACAGTCGAGGCTTACTACCGCAATACATTCGACCTTCTGAACAATATCTCAATTCCTCTCGGTTCGAACTTCGGCAAGCAGGTGATTTCCAATATCGGAACAATGGTGAACAAGGGTATCGAGCTCTCAGCCAACTTCGTACCTGTAGAGACCAAGGACTGGAACTGGAAAATCGGTGGAAACATCACCTTCCAGGATGTGAAGATTACCAAGCTGACCAACAGCGATGAAACTTACCTCGGAGTAGAGACCGGCCCTTCAATGGGTGCCAATGTCGGCTTCAGTTCACTCCACCGAAAAGGCTTCGCTCCATATACATACTATATGTACCAGCAGCTCTATGATGCTGAAGGCAAGCCGGTCCAGAATGCTTTCGCAGATCGCAACGGCGATGGCAAGATCAATGCTGATGACCGTTACATGACCGGCTGCAGCGCTACACCTTGGGCTTACTATGGTATCAGCACTCAAGTAAGATACAAGAACTGGGATTTGGGTATCAACGGTCATGGTTCTATCGGAGCTGAGCTCATCAATAAGGTCGCCCTCGGATATTCTTCATCATACAGCGACAACTGGACCAAGGGTTACATTGACAACCTCTGCCCTAAGTGGCTCCTTCCTGAGTGGCACGCTCCTAACAGCGAGACACAGAAATATTCAGACCTTTGGATTGAGGATGCGACATTCTTAAAGATTGACGACATCAATCTCGGCTATACCTTCAATCTCAAGAACAACCTCAAAATCCGTCTTGCAGGTTCTGTCCAGAATGTATGCACATTCACCAAATACTCAGGACTTGATCCGGAAATCAACAATATCGATGGTGTGGACAATTACGTTTATCTTCGTCCTCGTCTCTATACTCTTCGTCTTAACATTTCATTCTAAGCAGGAGGAACAACATTATGAAATTCATAAACAAATTATTCATACTTTCAGTATCGGCGATACTGTTTTCATCATGCCTCAAGGATTTGGATACACTTCCTTTGAACACGACTGACTTTACGTCGGAAAACGCGTATGCCAATGAAGACAGCTACCTCAAGGCTCTTGCCTACATCAATGGCTACTATATGCTTGTAGGTCAGGATGATGCTGGTAAAAATGACCTTGGATTCTCAGATTCCGGACAGTCAGAGTTCCTGAGACAGTGGTTCAACATGAACGAAATGACCTGTGACGGACTCAAGTGCGTCTGGGGCGACCCTTATCTTACTGAACTTCAGCATGATTCATGGGGCTCAAGCACTAACGATGCTCTGGTAGCAGTATATACCCGTGCGGTGAAGGCTATCGCTCTCGTTAACGAATTCCTCCTCCAGACTACAGACAGCAAGATCGAGGCTCGTGGCCAGTCTTCACTCAAGGGTGAGATTGCAGGATACAGGGCTGAAGCCCGTTTCCATAGGGCAATGTTCTTCTACGTTCTTATGGATGAATTCGGAAACCCTCCTTTCCCTATGCCTGAGAATATCGGTGGCGAAAATCCGTCCCGTATCACCAGGACTGACCTCTTCAACTGGCTTGAAACTGAGCTTCTTGACCTCGGTTCTGATAACAGCGCAATGCCTGCCGTGGGTTCTGTTCCATATCCTCGTCCTACCAAGGGTTCCGTGTGGGCACTTCTCAGCCGTATGTACCTCAATGCCGAGGTCTATACCGGTACAGCAAGATGGCAGGATGCCAAGGATGCCGCCAAGAAGGTCATTGGAATGGGATATTCTCTCGCTCCAAAGTATTCTGACATGTTCCGTCAGGACAATACCGAGAATGGTTCAGCAGAAAAAGAATTCATCTTCGCTATCGCTTATGACAGAGTTTCCACACAGAGCTGGGGCGGAACTTCGACATTTGCTTCCGCATCTCTCAGCGAGGAGGCAAACCTCAAACTCGGTGCAGAGTTCGGTCTTTCCAAAATCAATGGTGAAAACTGGGCCGGTTACCATGTTCCTAATGACTATGTTGCACGTTTCCAGCTCAATGGTGTAGTATGGGGAAGCAAGACCAATGTCTTCGGATACGACAGGGCTTCTAGTGACAAGCGTGCGTTCTTCACCAATTACGGTTCAGTTCAGGACTTCGATGAAAAGCAGGTTTCTACCGGCTGGATGTGCTGGAAGTTCTGCGGACTTGATTCAAAAGACAAACTCGTTCAGCAG
>FR890667.1:14817-127976 GCA_000435075.1 Bacteroides sp. CAG:770
CAGCAGGACGGCGTTCCGGGAAACTGGAAAATCTCCTCTGCCGATATGCCTATCTTCCGTCTCGCCGAGATGTATCTCAATTATGCAGAGGCTGATGCCCGTCTCAATGGCGGTGTCGTAAAGGATGCTGATGCTCTCAAATATGTGAAGGACCTCCGTGACCGTGCAGGCGTATCAATGCCGTCAGAGGTAAATCTCGAGTGGCTGCTCGATGAAAGGGCTCGTGAATTCATGTGGGAAGGTCACCGTCGTGTGGATCTCATCCGTTTCGGCAAGTTCACTGACGTGAATTATCCTTGGACACTCAAGGGCGGACTTATGAACGGAAAGATTGCTCTTCCTTCATACAAGACAATATTCCCGATTATCCAGAGCGACCTCAGTTCAAACAGCAACCTCGTTCAGAATGAAGGTTATTAGCAGAATTGATAACATTTAAAATTGATAATATGAAATCATTGAAATATATGGCAATGGCCGTAGCCTCGGTTCTGGCTGCTTCCTGCACCTTGGATTTGCCAAAGGAACAGATTTCGTCAGAGTTGACGGCTCCTGTCCTCAGACCGGTTTCCAATGTCATCTCCGATGCCAATACCACCAAGGTGGAACAGGTCAATTTCACTTGGGACCCTGCTGATTTCGGGGCCAGGACAGAAATCCTCTACTCAGTATATGCCGAACTTGGCTCAGAGAAGGCTCTTATAGGACAGAACTACAAGAACTCTCTCAGTATCAACAAGGGCGACCTTGTCGGCATGATATGCAGCTCACTGAAAGGTGAGAAAAACGCTACCGTCACTGTCAATGCCTATGTGGAGGCTGCCCTCAAGGACGTGGTAAACTCACCTGTATTGACTTCTGAGAAAGTCGCTTTCTCAGTTTATACTTATCTTCCTCCTAAGAAGAACATCTGGCTCCCTGGAAAGTATCAGGACTGGAATCAGTTTGGAACTGAAATCTGGGAAACGGAGGCAGGTACCAGCACGTACAAGATTCTTGTCGATGTTTCTAATGACGCAGAGACACCTTATTACTTCAAGATTGTCGATGAAAACCAGTCTTGGGTCGGAATGAATGAGGGCTATACTCCTGAAGGTTGGGAGGTTGCGGATCCTTCAAATTCTGACGGCAACTTCTCTGTATCAGCGGATGAGCCTATCATGTGGCTGACTATCAGCACCAAGACAAAGACTGTTGCAAGAGAGGTCGTATCCAAAGTCGCTATGATAGGTGACTTCAACGGATGGAATGAGTCAGAGGAGAAGGAACTTACCTACAATGCTGCGAAGAATGTCTGGGAATCTCCTGTCATCAGCTTCACGGAAGGCCAGGGCTGGCTCCTGAGACTCAACAAGAACTGGGACCACAAGTATGGCAGTGCAGTTGCGACTAACGACATTGCAGGCGGATATGAGATTACGAAGGGCGGAGAGAACATCCCGACTCCGGGAACAGGTGACTATATCGTCCGACTCTATGCCAACAGGACACCGATTGTTGTGACATATGAAAAACAGTAAACAGGTTTGACTTATGAAATGGATTAGAAACATATTTGCAGTCTCTGCCGCAGCTTTTGCGGCAGTGGCCTGCACCATAGAAAGTGAAGACACCTTCTCGAAGAGTCCTGTCGCTCCGGTACTGGAGGCTCATTCAGACATCCTCATCACGGAAGGTACTGAAGCTGAGTCTGTGACTTTCACATGGACTGCTGCACGTCAGATCGACGCTGAAGCATATCTCTATAACTTGAATGTCAAGAGCGGAGAGAAGGAAGCGGCTCTGAAAGAGGGTATCACCGACAACTTCTATATGGTCTCAAAGGAGGAACTCAGAACATTCCTCAAGACCAATTTCGAACTGGAAAAGAATGCGACACACCAGCTTGATTTCTCTGTCAATGTTGCAGACAAAGCCGGTAATGTCTATTCATCTCCTTCAGTTGGCGTGAAAGTTTACTTCTATGACGATGCTGTCGCTCCTGTAGCCAGCGTATCTGCGTCAACAATCGTTCTTGACAAGGAAAAGCAGTCAGATGAACTTGAACTTCTCTCTTGGACCGATGCAAGGCTTGTTTATGGCGAGGATGTTACATATAAAGTAACAATGTCATACGGCACCGGAGCAGAAAATGTTCTTGCCGACGGTCTCACCAATACTTCTTATAAGACCACTGTGGACGGTCTTAACGAAGCCGTAGTTGCTGCCGGTGCAGCTGAAGGCTCGGAAGCGGAATTGACATTGAAGGTTTATGCGTTTTGTGAAAGCATGCCTGCGGGTGTCGTTTCAAATGCAGTAAAAGTCAAGGTTACTACCTATATCCTTTCATTCCCTGAAAAGATGTGGCTTCCTGGAAGCTATCAGAGTCCGGGTTGGGACATTGCCAATGCTCCTTCGCTCTCAGTTTCAGCCAAGCAGAAAGGCGTGTATCAGGGCTTTGTAGATCTCTCCACTGCGGATGGTTCTGATGCGGAATTCAAGTTCAGTGCGACTCCTTCATGGTCGAAAACTGATTTCGGCTTCGAGGATGTGACAGTAGAAACCAAAGGCAGTGAGGACCTCCCATTTGCATATGCAGAATCGAAAACGCTGGGCGGTTCCAACATCAAAGTACCTTCAGGATTGTATTTCATCAAGCTCGACAAGAAGAACGGAACACTCGTGATGGTTCAGGTGAAGAATCTCGAAATCGGCGGCAGTTTTGCTGCTTCAGGCTGGGGAACATTCCTCACACTGACCAGGAATGGTTCAGAATGGGCTGCAGCAGATGCATTTGAAATGAAGGAGAATGACGAGATCAAGATCCGTTTCAATTCTGACTGGACATATTCTTTCGGCGGTGAGATGGACAATGTGGTTTTCGGAGGTGGCAATATCAAGTTCACCAAGTCTGCCGGAAAATACAAACTCGTATTCGATACTAAGACATCGGATTTTGTGCTCAATGCCGTTGTGTCTGAGTAACTTGTGATTATGCTCGATATGGGCAGGCCCCGCGCTAAGGAAAGGCCTGCCCTTTTTTGAAAATTACTGGATATAGTATCTCAAGCCAATGCTTGTGAAACTCGAATTTATAATGAAAAACATTACAAGATTTTTTGTTCTGTCAGTTCTCTGTCTGTCGGCACTCGTTTCCTGCAGCAAGGAGGAACAAGTCCAGCAGGGAAAGAAACTGCAGGTTACACCGGATGCCTTGTATTTTACCAAAGCCGCATCATCGCAGACATTGGAACTGAAGACGAATGCTTCGCAGTGGAAAGCAGTGGTTTCCAAGAATGATTGGCTTGAAATAGACAAGACATCAGGAACCGGTTCCGGCGAAATAACTGTCAATGTTACCGAAAACAATAAGGAACTGAGGACTGCGACCATCACTTTTTCCGCATCCGGATACAAATCAGCTGTCGTAAAGGTGACACAGCATCCTGTAGATGAACTTATAAATCCTTCAGCTACAGGACTTTTTGCGATACCTGAATTGCCGGAAGCTGATTCTCCATGCGTACTTTATTACAGGGCGGACAAGTCTTCTCCGTTCTATGACTACCACGAGGACATTTACGCCCACATCGGAATCGTTGAGGCGGAATGGATGTATGTCCAGTCTGAGTGGGACAAGAACATTGACAAATGCAAGTGGCAGCCGTGCGAGGAAAGCAATCTCTGGAAACTTCAGCTCGAACCTTCCGTCAGGGAATGGTTCGCTTCCGGTGATACACCTGTAAACAAGATCGGTGTAGTCGTGCGGAGCGCCGACGGCAAACTTCAGACCGATGATATGTTTGTCAATGTCAAAGATGAGAAATTCGTTTTCGAACCTGCTCCGGTCGTAAAGGAAACAATGCCTTCCGGACTTCATGATGGCATCAATTATAACTCTGACGGCAGCGTGACACTGGTTTTGCGAGACCTCGACAATAAGGGTAAATGCCATGAATATTGTTATGTGACAGGAGAATTCTCCAAATGGCAGCGTTCCAACGACTATTCCATGAAACGTGACGATGCAGCAGGCTGCTGGTGGTACACGATGACAAACGTGGACCAGGACAAGGAATATATGTTCCAGTACTATGTCGTGGACAAGGACGGCTCTTCGTTCCGTATCCATGACCCTTACACTGAAATCGTCTATGACGGCTCCAACGACAAGTACATCTCGTCATCGACTTATCCTGATCTTCCGGACTATCCTAAGGGCACAAGCGGACTGGTATCTGCCTTCAAGGTCAACAAAGATACCTATACATGGACGAGCACCGGCTTCAAGATTGCCGACCAGGACGATCTCGTGATCTACGAAATGCATTTCCGCGACTTCACTTCTACGGGAGACATCCCCGGAGCCCTCGGAAAGCTCGACTATCTGTCCTCTCTCGGTGTCAATGCCGTAGAGCTCATGCCTATCCAGGAATTTGACGGAAATGACAGCTGGGGTTATAATCCTTGTTCATATTTCGCTCTTGACAAGGCTTACGGAACACGAACAATGTACAAGCAGTTTATAGACGAATGTCATGCAAAAGGCATGGCCGTAATCGTGGATGTCGTTTATAATCAGGCAACCGGGGCGCATCCTTATGCCAAGCTTTACTGGGATTCCGCCAACAACAAGACAGCTTCCGACAATCCGTGGTTCAATGTCGATGCCCCGCATCCATACAGCGTATTCCACGACTGGAATCACGAGTATATGCCTTTCCGTGAGCATGTCAAGGAAAGTTTGAACTATCTGATGGACGAATATCATGTCGATGGTTTCCGTTTCGACCTCACCAAAGGCTTCACAAACAAGAAGAGCGACGAAAGTACAGCTTCCAACTACGACCAGAGCCGCGTGGACATCCTGACTGACTATACCAGGAGCGTGAAGAGCCACAATCCGGATGCCGTCGTGATTCTCGAACATTTCTGCGAGACCAGCGAAGAAAAGGCTCTTGCCAATGCTGGTGCGAAGGTCTGGAGAAATCTCAACAATGCATATTGCCAGTCAGCAATGGGCAAGTCTTCGGGAAGCAACTTCGAAGGACTCTGGACGGGTTCCTCAATGCCTTTCGGCGCCTATGTCGGATTCATGGAAAGTCATGATGAAGAAAGGACTGCCTACAAGGCTCTTGTTGACGGTGCCTCAGGCATCAGCGGCAAGTCGAACTTGTCTGCACGTATGAAACGTGAGGCCCTGAATGCGGCATTCTTCTTTACTGTGCCAGGACCTAAGATGATATGGCAGTTCGAAGAACTCGGATATGATATCTCTATTGAAGAAAATGGCAGAACCGGCAAGAAACCGGTGCATTGGGACTATCTGGAGGATGCCGACCGAAAGGCCCTCCACGACACATACGCTTCATTGATGAAATTCCGTAAGGAGAATCCTCGTTTCTTCTCTTCTGATGCTGATTTTACTTGGTACGTAAGTGACGGCAACTGGGATGACGGAAGGTTTGTTTACGGTTCTGTGGACGGGAAGTCATTTGCTGTCATCGGCAATTTCTCATTGACAAAGAAAGATATCACCGCATGGTTGCCTAAATCAGGACCTTGGAAAGATTATCCGGCATTCGGTTCGGGCACATACAATGTGACAAAGGACACGGACGGGCACAATTCCCTTACCGTAAATCTTGCTCCAGGTGAGTTTAAATTGATTATATTTGAATAAAAACGAACCTGTTATGAAATATTTGATTAAGACATTTTGTGTCTTGGCTGTTATGACTCTGTCATCTTGCGGACAGAACGAGTCCAATTCCGATGGCGGGCAGACGTCGAAGCCGGCCTTCGCGAAGGGCGCCGACATCAGCTGGTACACGGAAATGGAAAAGAAAGGCTATAAATTCTATACCGCTTCCGGTACTGAGATGGATTGCCCTGCTCTGATGAAATCGCTGGGATTCAATTCGTTGCGCTTCAGGGTGTGGGTTAATCCTGAGGACGTATGGAACGGCAAGGAAGATGTCCTGAAGAAATGCCTGAGGGCCAAGGAACTCGGTATGAAGATAATGATCGATTTCCATTATTCTGATACCTGGGCTGATCCTGGCAAGCAATATGTTCCTAAGGCATGGGAATCATATGATCTGGACGCTATGGCGAAAGCCGTGGCTGAACACACTTCAGATGTTCTCAATACATTGAAGGACAATGGAGTCGATGTTTCATGGGTGCAGGTTGGAAACGAGGTGACCAACGGTATGCTCTGGGAGAAGGGGCGTGTCAAGGGCGACAGCGCTTCCGGCTTTGCAAAACTGTTCAAGGCCGGTGCGGACAAGGTCAAGAGCATTTATCCCAAGGCATCGGTCATCCTTCACATTGACAATGCATGGGATATGAATACCCTCCAGTGGTTCTATTCTCTCATGGCGGATACCGGCGTGAAATACGATATGATCGGCCTGTCACTGTACCCTTCATATTGGAATGACGGAACGAACGCATTCGAACCATGGGAAAAGAAAGTAAATCAGGCGATTGTCAATATTCCTCAGCTGATAAAGACTTACAATAGGGATGTGATGCTGGTAGAGTTCGGAATGCCGGCGGCCGAGCCTCAGAAAGGAAAGGAAGCACTCGAAACATTGTGGAACGGGCTGAAAGACGTGAAGCGTTTCAAGGGCATCTTCTATTGGGAACCGGAGTCCGAGCCTGCCCGCAACGGCTATGCTCTCGGTGCTTTCAATGACGGTAAGCCGACCATAGCGCTTTCACCTTTCTCCAAACATGCCGATTAGCGCAAAAACTCAGCAAGTTAGTTGTCTGACTTGCGAATCTTGAATATAAATAGTAATTTTGATATGAAAAGAGTATTTGGAATTATGACGGCAGTAATGCTGACGGCTTGTGCCGGAAACACCGCTTTCGTACCGGATTCTGTCTCTGATGCCGATTTGACACAGGTCAGCAGAGTCGAACCGCTTTCATGGTGGGTGGGGATGAAAACCCCGCTCCAGCTCCTCGTCCAGGGCGACGGGATTTCAGGATACAACGTCACAATCGAAGGAGGCAAAGGGGTAAAGGTCAATGCTATACAGAAGGCCGACAGCCCGAACTATCTGTTCGTTGACGTCAATATCCTCAGGGATGCTGAACCTGGAACCTATTATCTTGTATTCAGCAAGGACGGAAAGCCTGTATTCAAGTATCCGTATGAGATTGCAGCCCGTGAATCAGGTTCTGCCCAGAGAAAGAGCTACACTTCTGCGGATATGGTATATCTCATTATGCCTGACCGCTTTGCAAATGGCAATCCTTCCGGGGACAATACGGACAATACGACTGAAAAGGCAAATCGTGAGGCGCTTTTCGGCCGTCACGGAGGAGATATCCAGGGTATCATTGACCATCTCGATTATATCGAGGATCTCGGTGCGACTACGATCTGGTGCACTCCGCTTCTGGAAGACAATGAGCCGGACGGCTCCTATCATGGCTATGCCTGCTCGGATTACTATCACATTGACCCGCGTTTCGGTTCCAATGAACTGTATCGTGAGTTTGTATCCAAGTCTCATGAGAAAGGCCTGAAAGTAGTGATGGATATCGTGACAAATCATTGTGGTACAGCGCATTGGTGGATGAAGGATCTTCCTTTCAAGGATTGGATCCACCAGTTCCCTGAATATACCGGAACCAATGTATGTTTCTCTACCAACATGGATCCTAATGCCTCCAAATATGACCTGAATCTCCAGGAAAGCGGCTGGTTCGTTCCGTCAATGCCGGACATGAACCTCGACAATCCTTTCACACTCAAGTATTTCCAGCAGTGGGCGATCTGGTGGATCGAATATGCCGGACTTGACGGATTCAGGGTTGACACCTATCCGTACAATGAGAAGGAACCGATGAGCAGATGGTGCAAGGCTGTCCGTAAAGAGTATCCTAACTTCAATATCGTAGGGGAGTGCTGGACTTCTTCTATCCCGCAACTCGCTTACTGGCAGGCTGATAATGAAAATAAAGATGGCTTCAATTCCAATCTGCCGTCTATAATGGACTTCCCTCTGTACGATGCGATTTGTGCAGGAGTCCCTACCGATTCCTCTCAGTGGGGCGCCGGCATGACCAAAGTATATGATTGTCTGTCACACGATTTCGTATATCATGACCTCTCCAAGATGATGATTTTCCCTGGAAACCATGACACTGACCGTATCGGAGATGTCGTAAGGCAGAATCCTGACAGGATGAAGATTGTGATGACCATGATGGCTACCATGCGCGGTTTCCCTCAGATTTTCGCCGGCGACGAGATGATGTTCGTTTCCAAGGACAAGAGTCAGGGCCACGGCGGTCTCCGTGTGGATTTCCCTGGCGGATGGTCCGGTGACAAGGAAAACTGGTTCACGGAAGAAGGACGCAAGGCAGCATTGACAGGAACCGACGGCAAGCCTGTTCCGGCCGGTCAGATTGCTGACCTTCACGACTTTACCCGCAAACTTTTCCAGTGGAGACGGAACAAGGGCGTGATTCATGACGGCAAGACCCTCCATTTCCTGTCGAGGGACAACACCTATGCTTATTTCCGTTACAATACGGACGAGGCCGTGTTTGTCTTCATCAATAACTCCCGTGGTCGCAAGATGATTCCGTGGTCACACTATGCGGAAATCGCCGACGGCCTGTATGAAGGCCGCGATGTGATGACCGGTGAGGCGGTAGAGATCAATGATTCTACGGTTGTCGGTCCGCGAAAGGCTCTGGTAGTAGAGTATAAGCGCAAATAGAATTAACGTAAATTGACATTGATATGAATCTTTTGAAAAAAGTGCTTTTTGCGGGTGCTGCGATTTGTGCGGCATCGGCATTGACACAGTCCTGCAGCGGTTCAGGCCAGGCTGCGGCTGAACTTTCCGACGTCTCTGTCCTGAAATCTCCGGACGGGAACCTCTCCATGAAATTCGGCATTGCGCCGGACGGAAGTCCCATGTATTCACTGAATTACGGTGAGACTGCCGTGATCAGGCCGAGTCATCTCGGATATGAGATGCGCGGTGTGCTCAAGGCCCAGAAGATTGTTTTCGGGGATAAGGATATCCGGAAAGTGGATGATAAGCCATGCTGGTCTTTCCATGACGGCTTTAAGGTAGAAAGCATTGACACATGCACATTCGATGAGACCTGGCAGCCTGTATGGGGTGAGGAATCCGAGATTCGCAACCATTATAATGAGTTGGCTGTCAATCTGGTACAGACATCTTCCGACAAGCGTATGACCGTGCGCTTCCGTCTTTTCGATGACGGCCTCGGTTTTCGTTATGAGTTCCCTGAGCAGAAGGGCCTGACTTATTTCGTAATCAAGGATGAAATGACTGAGTTCGCTATGGGTGGAGACTATACAGCCATCTGGATACCAGGCGATTACGATACTCAGGAATATCAGTACTCCGTGTCCCGCCTGAGCGAAATCAAGTCCAGGATGGAGGCTTCGATGTGCGGCAACTCGTCACAGACGCCATTTTCAATGACAGGAGTGCAGACCTCCCTTCAGATGAAGACTGACGAAGGCCTCTACGTGAATATCCATGAGGCTGCATTGGTGGACTATTCCTGCATGCACCTTGATCTCGACCCTGCTACTTTGACCTTCAAAACTGAACTTACACCTGACGCCGAGGGCTGGCGCGGCCGTCTCCAGACCCCTTGCAAGAGCCCTTGGAGAACAGTCCAGGTTGTGGACAATGCTTGTAAACAGCTGGAATCCAGGCTTGTGCTGAATCTAAACGAACCATGTACTTACGATGATGTCTCATGGATTCATCCTGTGAAATACGTAGGAGTCTGGTGGGAAATGATTACCGGAAAAGGCACCTGGGCATATACCGATGATTTCTCTTCAATTCACCTCGGCGTTTCCGACTATTCTAAAGCCAAGCCAAACGGCAAGCATTCAGCTAATAATGAAAATGTGCGCCGCTATATCGACTTCGCCGCCGAGCATGGCTTTGACGAGGTTCTGGTAGAAGGCTGGAATGTCGGCTGGGAAGACTGGGCAAACTGCAACAAGGATTACGTCTTCGATTTTGTGACTCCTTATCCTGATTTCGACATCAAGGCTCTGAACGAGTATGCTCATTCCAAGGGTGTGAAACTTCTCATGCACCATGAAACATCTTCATCTGTACGCAATTACGAGAGACACATGGATGCCGCCTACAACCTTATGGAGAAATACGGCTACGATGCTGTGAAGAGCGGGTACGTGGGTGATATCCTGCCTCTCGGCGAGCATCACTACGGACAGTGGCTGAACAACCACTATCTCTATGCCGTGAAGGAAGCTGCGAAGCACCATATCATGGTCAATGCCCATGAGGCTGTCCGTCCGACCGGTCTCTGCCGCACCTATCCTAACCTCGTCGGCAACGAAAGTGCGAGAGGAACTGAGTATCAGGCGTTTGGCGGAACAGAGCCAATGCATGTGACCATTCTTCCGTTTACCCGTCTCAACGGCGGTCCGATGGATTTCACCCCTGGTATCTTCGAAATGGACCTCTCCAAGTTCTGCTCGAATACGTCCAAGGTCAATGCTACTATCGCAAACCAGCTCGCCCTTTATCTGACGATGTATTCTCCTCTCCAGATGGCGGCTGATTTCCCAGAGCATTACGAGCAGTTCGCTGACGCGTTCCAGTTCATCAAGGATGTCGCAGTGGATTGGCAGAAGAGCAAATACCTTCTTGCAGAGCCTGGTGACTACATCGTAGTAGCCCGCAAGGCAAAGAAGTCAGGTCAATGGTTCGCCGGCGGCGTGACTGACGAAAACAGCAGGACACTGGATGTTCCGATGAACTTCCTCGACCCTGGAAAGACATATGTGGCCAAGATTTATGCTGACGCTCCTGACGCAGATTATCAGAAGAATCCTCAGGCTTATGTGATTACAGAGCAGGAGGTTACATCTGAGAGCGTGATCCCTGTATTCATGGCCCGCGGCGGCGGCTTTGCCATCGAGTTCAGAGAGAAATAATAACTGATATCATAATTATGAAAGCGGTGCGTGATTTTGGTTCACGCACCGCTTTTTCTATAGTTCCTGCAAGGTCTCTGCAGAAAAACATTGACCTTACTTCTTATGGGAATCCAGGATTATGATGTCTTCGTCCGCTTTTTCCGGCATCTCGACATAGAACCAGTTGGTGGTCTTCGTCTTTTCGCCCTTGTCGGCACTGACTACCGCATAGAAAAGCTTGTCTCCCTTCTTCCAGCCTACGGCGCCGTTTCCGAACTTGTTCAGAGGATAGTCGCAGTAAATGCCCGGGACATTGTCCTCATAGTCGAAAATTAGGTACTTGGCGTATGTGGCCTCGTCTGCCTGGCCGCTTCCGATGACATTGTGGTCTTCAGTAGTTGAATAATAGTGCTCGACGGCGCTGTTAGGAACGTTGTGGCAGAAAATCGTATTCTTCTCCGCCAATGGACGGAACTCGAAGACGACCTCTGTCCAAGGTGTTGTGGCAGCCGGCTCTGTTGTGAACTCGAAAACGCTCTCCTTGGAATCGGAATATCCGGATCCCTCTTCAGCCAAATTCTTGACCTTCAATATGTAAGAGGTGTTAGGCTTCAATCCTGCGAATGTTACATAAGGATCTTCGATAGTCGCCGCATTAAGACTGGTCTCAGGAGCATCCTTTGCGGCGATATCATAGTAGAACTTTCCTGAAGACGGAAGCCAGGTGACGCATGCGCCAACATCGGTCTTGCATGAACTCTTGAACTCCGGAGAGGCAACTCTCGGGATGACGCCTGTCGTGAATGTCACGCTGGCAGTAGCAGAAGGAGCGTAGTCAGGGTTGTTTTTGCTCAATGCCGTCACATGGAAGTTGTATGTGCTTTCTTCCTTGAGGTCAGAGATGGTCACGAGTGTCTCGGTATATGCTGCATTCTCAGCAACGACGACACCATCAGCGGTCTCCAACTTATAGGAATATGTGTCTGCATGTTCGATAGGATTCCAAAAGAAGGAGTACTCCGTTACGGTACTTTGTGCCTTGAATCTCGGCTCCGGAGTGGCAAGTGGCTTTGGATCGGAGTCCTTGGAGCATCCTGCGGCAAGGACGAGCAGCGAAACGGCTGCGAATTTCAATAGATGGGTGTTCATAGTATAAATGGTTTGTAAGTTCAGTTTTCCACAATGTAGGCATTGTTCCGAAAAATTCCAAAAAATCTTTCAAAAATGGACGGATGAACATAAAAATTCTTATATTTAGACTTTCGATATGTAAGTGTTATTAACTCGACGGATTATGAGAAGACTTATGGATTATGTCAATGCTGCAGCGCTGATATGCCTGGCGGCATTTGTAATGGCCGGCTGTGAGAAAGACAAGAAGCCGGGTATTCCTGACGAGAAGCCTGCCGTTCCACCTGAGATTGTGGAAAAGGCGGTTGACATCTCTGCCGGTGGTACTGCCAACTGCTACTTGATCAAACCTGGCAGTACCGTGACTTTCACCACTGTGTATAAAGGAAACTCCAAGACAGAGACCACGGGCAAAGGCGTTTCCGCGAAACTGGTCTGGCAAGACACGAAGGGACTTGTAAAATCATTGAACTTCGACCCGGCGGAGCAGAAGATTTACATTGAACTGTCTGATGCTCAAGGAAATGCTGTGGCAGCCGTGTGTGACAATGACGGAAATATCCTTTGGAGCTGGCATTTGTGGGTCTGCAATTACGATCCTGAACTCGATCTTTATACAACCGAGCCGAATGCGTCGGGAACGACATGGACTTTCATGTACAGGAATCTTGGAGCCATCGACGTGAACCATGCGTCCGTTGACTGTTATGGCATGATTTATCAATGGGGCAGAAAGGATCCGTTCACCGCTCCGAGATGCTATACTGTTATCAATGAGGACTATTCGTATCAGGAAGACGGCGAGAGGGAACTTTATGACATTGATGGAAATGTCCTCAAGAAAATGAGGGAACTTGCTGAATATCATGGTACTATAGAAAAATCCATCCGTCAGCCTATGACCTTCTTCGCCATGACGTACAAGGAGACGGGAGAGTTTGAGGAAGACGGTACTCCTATTACCGTATGTGACTATGAGACAAAGGATTGGGTAGATGTTCCCAATGATGACTATTGGGGCGGCGTATCCTTCAAGAAGACGATTTATGACCCGTGTCCTGTGGGCTATAAGGTGCCTGTAAGTGATGCTGACGGCAATACCCCTTATGACTGGATGAAGTTTGCAGACATGACCTGGGACCCTGCCAATCCTGGAGCAAACATTTACGGTCAATGGTTCCCTACGGCCGGTACAAGGGTTTATGCGTCCGGCGGTCTTGACCATCAGGAAGCCAATCCTTATTCCGGCATCTGGTTCGGAACTGTAGGCAAGGCCTCCACTACGAATCCGGCTCTCTACGGCCAGTATATGGCGATTATGAAGGGCAAGCGTATGTTCAAGCCGATGAAGGACGCGAGATCGCAGGGTATGAGCGTCAGATGCGTGAAAGAGTAAGTTACTATCTTTCAGTCAGATACGAAAACGGGAAGGTGTCATGAGAGCACCTTCCCGTTTTCGTATCTTGTTACTATAATTATTATGGATTACTTTTCGAAAATCTCAAAGAATTTGTTCATTTCAGATATGCCTGTTGACTTAGCTTCAGCCAATGAAAAAGGCATAGCATTGTTACGTGCCATCCGGATGCCCTCTTCTCCGCCCAGTCGGTCGTAGATGTTGGGCGATTTCTTGTAGTAGTCTTCGCTTTTGTCATATTCTTCCAACCCTGGTTGCTTCCTCAGTGTAGCCTCCATGGCGCTGAAATCTGGGAAGAACTTGTGGGTCTTGCTGAAATGAAGCAAATACCAGAACTCCAGACAGGGGGTGTTTACGATGATCACCAGATTGTTCATCCATCCGTATTTGGCTTTTTCCCTTGGGGTCAGTGTGCCTTGGGTGGATTTCAAATACTTCTCGTAATAGACTTTGAAATGTTCAAATTCTTGACTGTTCTTGATGATGCAGTCCATATCCAGGATGAGAATGACCTGAGTGGATTCCATGGCAAGTTTTTGTTGAGCCAAAGCGAACAGCGCCTCTACACTCTTCTTCTGAGGCAGGTCTGGCTTGATGGTGGCCTTTTTCATATCCGCGTTGGGATAATGCTCCTTCACCGTTTCCAAGTACCATTTTTCATCCTTCCCGTCGATTATAACGGCAATGGATTTCTCAGCACTGCGTCGATTGATCTTTCTCATGACTCTTTCGTTTGGCTAAATGAAACGTAGGTATCTCCCAAGTGCGGAATACCGCCCAGTCGGCCTGCCCGGTAGGCATTGTAACGATTGGTCGTGTCTCGCAAGGTTTCCGAATCAAAATCTGCCAGTGAATACAGTTCCGTATCTCCCTGTTCGGATTTCTTGGTAATCCACACGGAGTCGTCCCGGAAAAGGTCTCTGTCAGACAGAAATTCGGACAAGTGGGAAGAAAAGACTAACTGCGAATGATGCGAGTTCAGCAGATAGGTTGTCACGAAATGCTGGTAGAGGTAGGGGTGCAATCGGCACTCCAGTTCATCAATGGCAAGGAAATGGGGCTCCTTGATGATTTGAAGGAGCAGGCCTGATAACTCATAGTAGCGTTGTGTTCCGCCTGATTCCTGCTTGAAATCCATGGGCACAGCCCCCTGATGCCCATTGTGGCTCATGTGGATGTCATATTCCAGCTGTGTAGGGTCTGACTTCAGTTCCTGCTTCATGCTTTCCGGAATCTGGTCGCTGTGCAGCAGGAGGTCGAGTATGTTGGGATTGAGCGGGCGCTTGGTTTGTTCCACCATCAGGTCGTTGATGCCGATGTCTGCTTTCATCAGTTGGCGCACCAGTGCGCTCTTTTCTATCAGGTTATCCATCAGGCTTTGGCTGACGTACTTCTGCAGTTTTTGGTCGCCGGTCGTGACCATCGGCATGAAATAGTCGTTCATCCAGTTCAAGATGGATTTCATCCAAGGGATGTCCACGTTGCTGTTCAGGTAGGCCCCGAAAAGAGTCCTGTTATGCAATAGATTGCCCGACAAAATACGGGTGCTTGTAGTCGAACGGTATCTGTCTCCCCATTTCATGGTGGACAGGAGTGAGTCTTTGTTGGTTTCACGCTCGAACACCATGTGTTCGCGTAGGGCATCGAATGGCTGGCACTTCAATACCTCATGATATATAACCTTGTTGTCGAAGATGATTTCATACTTGTATCTCGCTTCACCCACAATGAAGTTGACGACCATTTCTGAAGGATGCTGCAGGCAGGCTTCATCTAGGAAGAAACGGTCGTATTCAATTTCTGAGGTCTTATCCTTGCAAGGATGGAGCATCAAATCTGTAAACAGGTGAAACGCTCTCAAGACATTGCTTTTTCCCGAAGCATTGGCGCCTAATAACGTGGCAATTTTCAGTAGGCGGTATTTCCCGACCTTTATCACAAAGTACTCCTCCAGATGAGTACTGTTGGTCGCTTCAAAGGAAAGCGTTTGCTTATCCCGAATGGAGCGGAAGTTGGATATTGAGAAGTCTATGACCATATTCTATTTTTAGCAATTGATTATTCCGATAAGCACTTGATATTTGTAAGTGATATGCAAATATATCTTTTTCATCCGAAATTTACAAGGGGCTAGCTGCATTTTTGCCAGCTTGCTAAGGTAGGCCGTGTGCGGAACCGCACGTATGGTGGTGTGAGAGGTCGGAAAACGAAAGTAGGAAGAAAACTACTTCGTTTTCCTCCTACTCGATTGTCTGGTTTGCTGTCGGACTATTCGTGATAGTCACCATATACGAGTTTTCCGTCGAACTTGCCCTGGAAATAGGCCTCGTTGCGGTCATCGCGGAATTTGAACTCGATGGAGTACGAGTCGTTTCCTTTATTGACAATGTCAGCATATCCGATATTCGCTCCGTACCTAGGCATATAATCAGGTGCATACCATGTTCCGAGTGTGTTTCCGGTATTTGCGTCACCGAGTCCCGGAACTGTCATGAACGGCTGGAAATGAGCATTGTCCGCCGCATACATCACTGTGTATCTGCCTGAAGGCACCTCTCTTGTATATTTCTCTGCAGTGATGATGTCGAGCATCAGCATGTCTCCTGAACCTTCGTATGTCTCGAAATCAAATCCTTCGACGCCCAGATAGATTGTCCATTCTGAATGTGGCGCGGTAGCTGTGCTGCCATAGATTTTCTGTCCGTAGTAGTCGAGCGTTCCGACTGCCAGTTTGTTCATTTCCACCACTTTATAGTTGTCGTAGTCTTTTGAGAAGTTCTGGAGCGGGAATGAACCTGAATATGTCAGCGTATATGATTTTGTATCGGTCTTAAGACATGCGGTTACCTCATAGGCTCCTGATGCTGATGTTATCTGGATCCATCCGTCCTTTACCATGAGGTAGTTTCCTTCTACGCTGCTGTCATATATGAATGTGCCCTGCAGTCCTTCGGCATTGAAGTCCTCTCCTTTGGTGAATGTGAATTCTTCCAGTTTCCCGTCAGGATCAGGTACATACGTTCCTTTGATCAGGTCCTGCTCACCTGTCTTCGGCGCGTTCAGCTCCATGAAGACACCTATGCCTTCTCCTTCGAATGCGTTACCTGAGAAGACCGCGTTCCCGCATGTCATAAGAGCCCACGCGTTGTCAGTGCCGGCCATATAATAGTCTCCGTAGAAGAAACCGGTCGCGGTTGTCATCTTTATTGCCTCTTTCGGATATCCCTCAGGGAAGACTGTCACGGCGAACGTCGTGCTTGCGCCCGAAGTGGTTTCATTGACAGTTATCACTGCTGTTCCAGCTGCCAATGCCTTGACGCTCAGGCCTTCGGCTTTCGCGACAGTTTCATTGTCCGAGGTCAATGCCAGTGTATATTCTTTTGCGTTTTCCGGTGTGACAATGACTTCAGGTGTATATGTTTCTCCCACATTGAGGGTGACTGAAGTCTGTGCAACTTCGATTTTTTCGACTTTTACGGCAGGTTCCCCGTCCTTTTTGCAAGACTGGAGACCCAGTGAAATGATGCCTGCTGTCAGGCAGAATAGTGATTTTAGTCTGTCCATATTTTTAGTTTTTTTGCCGCCGCAATATATGCATATTCAGATAAAATGTGTCAAAATTTCGTAATTTTTTGAAAAATGTATTACGGAAATCAAAATAATTGGTATCTTCGTGCTGGTGTTCGGCAGGATTGACGACTTGCGGAACTTGAATAATGAATTTATGGACATAAAGAAATCACATGGCGGGGCGCGTCCCGGAGCTGGCCGTCCTAAGGGTGACAGCAAAATGGTGTCGTTCAGGCTCCCGGGAGACATGGCCTCACGCCTGGACGCCAAACCGAACAAGACGGATTTCATTCGCCGGAGCCTCCGTCGTGCCCTTGATGCGGAGTCATCATTGACCTCCGTCGGAAGCATTGTCCCCGCCACAGCCGCCAGGACATACACCCTTCCGTTTTTTGACACGAGGGTCGTGGCTGGCTTCCCTGTCCCGCTTGACAGCGACGAGCGCTCCCAGGACATTGACCTGCTCCGGATGCTTTGTCCGCACCCGGAGGCGTCATATCTTGTGCGGGTAAACGGAGATTCAATGATAGATGCAGGTGTCATCAGCGGCGATATTGTCATAGTCGATAAAAGTAACCGCAATCCGACGCCGAAGGAGATAGCCGTGTGCGAACTGAACGGCGAGTTTACCCTGAAGCACTTCATTGAAGAGGACGGGGAAGGCTGGCTTGTCCCTGCCAATCCCGATTATCCCCGTTTCAAGGTTACTCCGGAAGACGACTTCAGCATCTGGGGGACCGTGACATATATAATACATAAGACCAGAGACTAGGAATTCAAGTTTGGACAGTGTGAAGCGCAATGCGGTACTTATCGTTTTGCAGGTGCGAAACACCTCTTTGGGAGCCGGTATGGATAAGATGCTTTTTCAAGACTGGGAATTCCGTGTGAGGATAACATATTAACCGCAAATATCATGGTGGCATTGGCTGACTGTAACTCGTTCTTCGCCTCCGTTGAGAGGGCATTTCACCCCGGACTGAAAAACAGACCGGTGTGCGTGCTGTCGAGCAATGACGGCAACATTGTCGCCCTGACGCCGGAGGCCAAGGCTCTGGGAATCAGAAGGGGAGACCCGCTATTCAAAGTCCGCAATGTCATTGACAAGAACAATGTTGCCATATTCTCCGGCAATCTGATGCTTTACGCGGCGATGTCTAAGCGTGTGCAAAGTATTATGCGTCAATGCGTTTCCCACACCGAGACCTATTCCATAGATGAGCAGTTCTTATATCTGGACGGCTACGAGGCCCACCATGACCTGGTGAAGATGATGAGGGAAATGGTGGAGAAGATACGCCTCTGGACAGACATTCCGGTAAGCGTCGGCATCGCCAGGACGAAAACTCTGGCCAAGGTTGCAAGCAAATTCGCTAAAAAGTACCCTGGCTACCGGTCAGTATGTATCATTGACGACGATGAGAAACGCCGGAAGGCATTGTCAATGTCTGAACTTGCAGATATCTGGGGCATTGGCAGGCGCACTCTGGAGAAACTGATATCTTTCGGGGTTGCCACACCGTTGGCCTTTGCCGACAAACCGGGGGAGTGGGTGCTGAGACATTTCCATAAGCCGGGTTACCAGACGTGGCGCGAACTGAACGGCTACCCCTGCATTGACACGAGCGAAATCCGGAACCGCCAGACCATAACCACCAGCCGAAGTTTCGGGTCAATGATAACGTCTCTTGATGATTTGAAGGCGTCAGTAGCGTCATTTACAGCAAGTTGCGCTGCGACGCTCCGCTCTCAGAATTCATCTGCGGGAGAGGTTACGGTCTTTGTGATGAGTAATCGTTTCCGTGAAGACCTGCCTCAATACATGAACTGTGATTCCGAGCGTCTGGACCTGCCGTCCTCTGATACTCTGGAACTTACACAATATGCATTGAAGGTGGTTGACCGGATTTACCGTCCAGGTATCCATTACAAAAAGTCCGGCGTGATTCTTTCACGTATTGCCGACGGGCTCTCGCAGCCTGTTCTCTTCGACCATGTTCCGAATCGTAAGGAACGCATTGACCTCTCCCAATGCATTGACAATATGAATATTAAGTTCGGTCTGAAGACTGTCCGCCTGGGTGTGGAAGGGGAAGAGGATTCCATTTGGAAAGTAAAGTCCGATTTCAGGACCCCGAACTACCTCACCGACATCGATGAATTGCTTACCATAAACGTTTAAAGGCCCTTGAAAGTACGGTTATCTTGGTATGTCTGAAGAAATGTTAATTAGGATAATATATTGAATATTAAATATTTATAGATTTGTGGGCTTGGTTTTGTACGTGTGAACTTAATTTTTTCCACATGTCATATTTGTTTCAAACGCGAATAATCGTAATTTTGCGAAAACCCTAAAAAATTAGAAATATGAAATTTAAATCACTATTTTTTCTCGGAGTAGCGGCTGCGTTCTTCGGAATTTCTTGCGACAAGGAGTCGTCCACTGTTGAGCGCAGAGAGATTGATTGTGCTGAACTGTCCTCTTGCATTGGGACAAACTTCAATGATTTTGTCAATGCTAACGAGAAATACGAGAATAAGGCGGATGCCGGTGAAGGCACTGCTTCGTTCAATGTATTTTACAAGTCCCTTACCCAGTCATACGACATGACATTGACAGTCTCTTCAGACAAGAACGGCGTCATTACAGAGATGAATGCCAGCGTTGTGGATGCAGGCAAGTCTCTCGAACTGTGGAACTTCTTTATGGAGCAGGCCGGGCCTCTGAATCTGGGAACTTTCCTCGGAATGAAACATAAGGGAGACTGCGGCGGCGGTCTGATTCAGACCATCGACGAGTCCATCAGTTTTGTTGCCCAGAAAGGAACAGATGGCAATTACATGTATCCTGTTTTCAGCTTTGTGTCAGGAAGCGTATATCTGGTACCGGAACTCATCAACGGAACATTTGTTCTGAGCCTTCTAAGAAGTTATTACGTAATGGATTATGCTGAGGCTTCAAGTCTTGTCGGAACTGATTATGACGCATTTGCCCAGGCCAATTACATAACCGGAAACAAGCTTTCCGCATGGGGCTCGAACTACATTTATTTCGACTATGTGAAGGATGGTGCCGGCAATGTGTTCCACCTGGACGTGAATGGAGATTCTGAAAGCAAGATTATTGCCAGCTTCAAGGCAACTCTTGATTACGAATATTATACAGACGCGGCTGAGCAGCTTGAAATCTGGAAGAGTTACGCAAAAGGTGATCCGTCCCTCGGTCTGGGAACATTCTCGAAGGCTTATACCTCTTCATTCGGTTCAGTAGGAACAGAATTCGCAACTCAGCTGGAGGCCATAGAATATGTTGAGACCAATGGTCGTCCAGGAGGATTCTCACCAGACGTAGTAGTATGTTACCAGAACGGGGAACATACCATTACCATCACCCTCAAGTCCCTCTATATCTACGTTGAGGTCAAGTAATCCTCAAGTAACAGTCAAAGAAGAATCCCGCACTGCCTTATCGTAGCGCGGGATTCTTATTGCATTCGTAAGCATCGCAGTTATTCCTGGTCTGCCATGTCGATGCTGTAACTTGGGATATTTGGTGTAAAAATCAGGCGTTTTTTACACCGATTATCATTTTTGTGACAAACGGTGTAAAAAAACGCGTTATTTGTCACCGTTTTTCTATGGCCTTTTGTTTTCATGATTTATGTGTCAGTTAGATAGCAAAACCCAGTACGTTTTGTCCGGAAAATGGCAGTTTTTTACGGACGTATTCTGATTTCAGTCACAAATTGCTGACGTTTGGGAGGTATCTCTTGAATCTCTTGGCTATGGTGCAGTTTGTTCTAGTTAAAACGTTTTCATGGAACAAAGTCCTCAATCTGATGCATTTGGTGTGGCTTAAAACGTTTTCGTGGAACGAAATTCTGTGACGGCTGCCGGCCGGGGCCCGCGGAACGGTACGCCCCGTTGGGGCTATCCTTCCCACCGCTGCGCGGCGGGCCCCTTCTCATGAAGCCGCGGACGGCTACACCGTTCCGCGGGCCCCGGCCGGCAGTCCTGACAGTCATCAGTTTTACATATTGAAACGGAATATCTGTGTGTCCAGTTACTGAATATGCAACTTGTCTGGAAAAAGGTGGGGCACTGATAACTTCTGTTTTGTTCTAGTTGAAATGTTCTTCATTCAGGATAATTGTAAAGGTAGTCAATGTGAAAACTCCCGCATAGCGATAACGCAGCGCCATGCACAAATCTTGCGCCGACTGATATGTTTTTTCGACCCTCTTGGCAAGACATTTATTGGTGTTGGATGCGTATAACTTATTGTGTAGTAGGATATTACGCTAATTAAAAGCTACTGCAGCCGCTGCCAAGACCCCCTTTTGAATGCACCTCTTGGCATAACAATAATGTGATAAATATGTGATTATCAGTCATATAGCAGATTTGGCCGCTGCCAAGAGGGTCGAAAAAGTCCTCGCTGCGGTACAGCAATTTCTCGAGTGCGGTACAAACCGTATTGGAAAAGTGGCAGAAACACCATCTGTTTTTACGATGGAAAAATGGCAAACACTTATGTATGCCGTCGGCCCTGTACTGCTGTCAATGCCATATCGGCGCGGCCACTTGCAGTGTCTGGAATATGCAACTTGTCCGGAAATAGATGGTTGAGACTGTCCGAAAAGTCAAACATTCCTCAGTGAGAATCGCGAATCCGCTTCTGTCCTTGTATTAGGGGTAGAAGTATTTCAATCTCGCGAGGACTTTTCGGACGGCCTGGGGCACTGATAACTTCTGTTTCGTTCTAGTTGAAACGTTTTTTTTTGTGATGCGAAAGTTTACGCTTAATTTTCCATAATAATATAGTGAGGCATAATCATGATCGCAGAAAATGATGTATTTTTGTAGACGAGAACCAGATAAAAACAAGACCCGATAGCTTGACGAGTCAGAGGCTACCGGGAATCAACGTTGCAAATATAGCGTTTTTTCTTGTTGCAACAAAGTAAATTGACTAGTTTTTATGGAATATTTAGAATTTGAAAGAATATTGTCTGCCAAGCGAATGCAGAGGTATAAAGATGCTGCGAATGGTGACACTCGTAAGGCTATGGCTTTGTACCGCTACAACTTACGCTTATCGCAGGAAATGTTCACGATTGTTAGCTGCTTTGAGGTGGCTTTGCGTAATGCTATTGATAGCCTTCTGGTACCGATATTGGGAGGGAATTGGCTGAAAGATTCTATTCAAGTTAATGGAATCTTCTCCAACGGCCGCATGAACGAGACAAGAAAAATCATAGAAAAAGCTTTCAACCGATTGGATAGACAGGGCATATATTCTCATTCCAAACTGATCGCGGAAATGGAATTCGGTGTATGGAAATATATGTATTCCTCTCTACAGTATCGTGCGACAGGACAATGTCTGTTAAGGGTATTCCCAAATAAACCTCGTTCATCTGCTACTGCTCAATACAACAATGCCTACATATTTAATGAACTTGACAAGGTGAATAGTCTGAGAAATAGAATCGCTCACCATGAACCAATCTGTTTCAGACTTCATGCTTCGGAAATAGACACAAGTTACATCATCAATGAATACCAGAAAATTCAGACTTTATTCTCTTGGATGGGAATAGATTCTCGTTCAATGTTATATGGACTCGACCATGTGCAGTGTGTTTGTGTCAAGATTAACAGTTTGAAATAAAAATAACAGAAGCTGCTAATGAATAAAGAAAAAGACGACTTACCCTTCGATTGACATTGACTCGATTCGCAGCTGGAAGACTCCTGAGGGGGCCTGGACATCCACGATGTCGCCTACCTTTTTGCCCATCAGGGCCATTCCTATCGGCGATTTGCAGGAAATCTTTCCGTTCTTGAGGTCCATCTCATGCGGGCTGACTATGGTATAAGTCATTTTTACATTTGTCGCCAGATTCGTGAACTCCACCTTGCTAAGCAATGAAATCTGGTCCTTCGGCAGAGCCTTCGTGTCAATGATTCTGGAGTAGTCCAGCACCCTCTGGAGAAAGCGTATCCTGCTGATAGTCTTGCCCTGGGCCCTCCTGGCGGCCCGGTACTCGAAATTCTCACTCAGATCACCTTGAGCCCGGGCCTCAGCCAAGGCATCCTTTATACGCGGATATTCCTCATTTATCAGAAAATTGATTTCTGCGACGATCTCGTCGTAGCGTTCCTTAGACAAATACTCCATAGTTTATCTGTTGTCTCTGAAATGAATAGTCTGTGTCTCGAAATCCATGTCGTCGATAATCGCGATGGACTCCAGATGGTATCCCGCTTCGCGGAGAAACTTGCCGCCCCTCTGCTGCCCCTTTTCAATGGCGACGCCCAGACCGACGACATCGGCACCTGCTTGCTTGTCAATGTCAATCTGATGATTGAGAAAATTGTCAACTTTGAGGATGTTGCCCTCCTTGATTACTCCGTCCGAGATAATCTTTTCTTCTAGAAAATTCATTTCAAGGTCTATTGGTTGTTTGGAATTTGTCGGTATGCTCTATAATACAACTATGCTTCTTACTTTTCTTGTCATAGTTGATGCCCACCAGAATCACTTTCCCGAAATATCTCTCGAGCGCGTCCCCATAATTTTTACGCTTAATCTGGTTGATAGCCGTATCGGAATCTTGATTGTATTTCAATTCGAGTACAATAGCCGGCAGGTCAATGTTTCTGTGAGGTATCATTACGATATCTGCGAAGCCTTTGCCTCCCGGCAGTTCCCGTATTATCTGATAACGGCTTCTGGCAGTATAAAATGCCAGCGACAGGACGCAAGCCAATGAATTTTCATCATTGTACTTGATGAGGCTGGTATTCTGCTCATGAATTGTGTCAATGTGTGTCGCAACTACCTCTGCATCACCATTCAAAACACAAGACAACAAGTACTCTGATTGCTTGAGAGCATCTGTCACTTCTGCCCATCCTGTGTCCGCGATGGCCGTTTCAAACTCTTGACGGACCTCATAGTTCGGAATGCAGGCGCACTTGGTGGCATCATTATAGGACAAGTAACCCAGATGACACAATAGCGTCAGAACATCATCCTTGCAGTCGACCTTATGCATGTCGTTGCTGAAACGAAGAGAATTGACTCTCACCGGAATATCATTAAACGCGGAGACAATGTCATCCTTCAATCCCTCAAAATTCATGGTGATATATCTGCGCAAGTCCTCAAAAGTATTCGTGCTAGTCCAGTAACTTGAAAACGATCTTCTCTTCAATGCTCTCATTACTGCAAAAGGATTGTATATGGCCTTTTCGTTTCCCAATTCGTAGCCATCATACCAGAGTTTCATTTCATGGGCATCCATATCCGCCACCTTGCATAGAGCAAGAACTTCTTTCTCCGTGAAGCCGAAGTAAGGGGCAAGCTGGGCCGGACTCAGCATGGTATATTCTTCGAAGTTGTTCAATGCTGACTGTGTGTTATACCGTTTGATAGGAAGAATACCTGTCATATAGACACACGTGAACACATACTCTGTTCTGCTGCCCTTGAATAACCTGCGAAGAAAATCCACATATTCATCCATCAGCTTCTCATATCCCTCTCGACAAAGAGCATCCCACTCATCGATCAGGCATACGAACTTCTCGCCTGTATTGTCAACGATGCTTACCAGAAGGTCCATAAGATCATCGTTGGGATTCATTGCGACTCCTTCATACACATTCAGCAGTTCGTTGCAGATGTCCTGCTTCATTTTATCTATCAGGTGATTATCGTCTCCGTACTTCGTCACGAAATCTGTCATATCCAGATAGAGTACAGGAAAATGATTCAGATGTTTCTTGAAGTCAGGCTGCCTGCTGATTTCCAACCCCTCGAACAGACTCTCTGAGCTACAGGACCTGTCATAGTAGGCATTAAGCATCTTCACTGCAACGGATTTTCCGAATCGACGTGCACGTGTAACGCACATGTATCGGTTTTCGGTCAACATTACAGAGTTAACTTCTTCAATAAGCATACTCTTGTCCACAAAGTTAGTGTTGCGGACAGAAGCAAAGCCATCGTTGCCTTTATCTATAAAATTTCCCATAAGTCTTGATTTATCCCTAAATTTACGGCTTTTGTTTGGCTTGACAAAATTTGTTTTTCGGTGTGGTTTTGGTTCATGTTTGGTTCATTTGCACTATTTGCGTATTCTTCAGGTTTTTTCGCTTCCGTGGAAGTGAAAAACATGTTATCTTTGCAATTATGAGTTTGAAGTTAATGGAATTCCTTGTTTACTTGTGTTCCGGCATGATTTGTCTTGTGCTGGGAATGGTCCTCATTGTTGTCAGGACAAGGGAAAACAATGGATCCCACAACTTCAGATTTGTATTGAGAAGCATTGCATTTGCCGCTTTTCTGGATGTGCTTTTTGATGTGGTCGTCATTTATCTCCAGTGGCTCAAGGTCGATTACGTAGTAGCAAACCACTTCTTTGCGCCGCTCATAATGTATAGCCAGATTTTCTTGGGAGTGGGAGCTATGCTGAAACTCTTCAGATCTGAGAAGGTCAATCTCCGCAGTATGTTGCTGCTTGTTTCTCCAGTATTTGTTCTGACAGTCCTATATATATTGGCATTCTTACGGGAGACTGATTCGATTACATTGGCCTCATATGAGGAATTTATCAAGTTGGGTTCTGCAAATTTCTTGTCCGGAACTTTGCTTGTCTGCCTTCTGATAGAATTGCTGGTCGTCGGCTTTTGGCTATATCAGGAGATGTCGAGATATAACAGGCTTCTTGGCGACTATTATACTGACAACCATATTGAGGACGGGCACAAGGTCTATTCCATAATGCTTGCGTTTACCATCTATATAATAACGACATTCTTCTTCTTTTTTAGTGTAAACGCCGTTCACAGGCTGGTAATAATGAGCCTGAATACGGGCTTGTTCATTCTGTTTACTGTCGTACTGATAAACCTCCAGCATATCTTCAATCTCGTTTCGCCGGCATTCACCTACAACGAAGCGCCACACGAGAATAAGGATACATTTACAGTTGCAGGCGATGTCAATGATAGTGAAGATTTTATGGATTCGGATATGATTCCGGAACCGTCACCCATAGAAGAAACCGCATCTGATGTGCAGGAGCCTGCAGAAACTGATTCCGATACTGAAACACCGGACAGACGAAGAATTGACGAGATTGTAAAACAATGGAGCGAAAGTCCGGATAAATTATATTTGACCGAAGGCATCACATTGTCAAGTGCTGCAGACAGCATGGGAGTCAGCCCGAGACTGCTCTCAGACTTTCTGAACAATATTTATGAGAAGAACTTCAATACTTGGATAAAGTCTCTCAGGGTAGAGGAAGTCAAGCGCCTGCTTCAGCAGACTGAGCCTAAGATGACATTGCTCGACATAGCTGCGCTTACAGGCTTTCCTGATGCATCTTCAATGTCGAAAGCATTCAAACTTTTTACAGGAGTGACACCTTCTGCATATCGCACATCGAATGGGGGGGGGACGAGTAATCGTTCATAAAACACTGAAAACTAAATAGTTCTGAAAATGACTTGTCGAGTTCGGTACTGATTTGACAAGATTTTCCGTAAAATTTTTTGGCTGGTTTTTTGTGAAAAAAGTCGATTTTTGACAAGAATTAACACGTTAGTCAAAGCAAAATCCATTTTCTTTGCATTTAGAAAAATTATAAAGGATAGAAGCATGGTAATACACCAACCTTTACTGATAAGCAAGGCTTTTTCCTGAATTAATAAGAAGAGACAGCCGTCCACTTGCCGAACATAACCTAACTTTCAGGCTATAACAAGCAAAATAACAGCGGTATTTATTAAAAAATTGATATAAGTAGTGGATTTTCAATGGAATACATTAAAAATCAAGCCCCAGAGGTATGTGCTTACCTTAAGGTCAAGGCCAGAAAGACCATAAAACTTTGGTTTGCCATGCGAGTCACTTATCGCAGGGAAGCCGAGGTCAAGAGAATTCTGGATTCGCTTGGCATCGCCAGTTATACACCTATGCAGTGGCACGTAACCGAAAACGGCAAGAGAGTTCTGGAACCTGCAGTCCGGAATCTTGTATTTGTGAATTGTACACAGGACAGGATGACGGAAGTCAAGAATTCCGGACGTATTCCATTCATGCAGTACATGATGGACGGGAGGACCGGGAACAAGATTATCGTCCCGGATGATGACATGGCCCGTTTCATATCAGTGACTGCTTCTTGCGAGGAGAATCTCCGGTACTATCCGGCAGGCGAGGTCAACCTCTCCAAAGGTCAGAAAGTCCGGATAACCGGGGGAATCTTCCAAGGTTGCGAAGGTATGTTCGTGAAACTGAAAGGCATGAGGTCCAAGAAAGTTGTAATCGAGGTAAAAGGCGTAATGTCCGTCGCCCTCGTTTCTGTCTCACCTGAATTTATCGAAACCATCTGACGCATGACCATCGCAATTGACTTTGACGGAACTATTGTAGAACATAGGTACCCCGAAATTGGAAAAGAAATACCATTTGCCACAGCAACATTGAAATTGCTGATCGCCGAAGGCCATAGGCTCATCCTCTGGTCTGTTCGCGAAGGGGATTTGCTCAAAGAGGCTGTCGAATGGTGTTCCGCCCGCGGGGTAGAGTTTTATGCCGTCAATACGAATCATCCTGAGATCCGCTACGACGCGGATGAAATTGTCCGGCAGCCGAGAAAGCTTACTGCCGACTTTTTCATTGATGACCGCAACCTCGGCGGCCTTCCCGACTGGGGTGTCATCTACGAGATGATTCATTCGGGTCTCTCCTGGGGAGAGTATTACAGAAAAATTTATTCTGCTGCGGAACCAAAGCGCTCGTTCTGGGACCGCCTCAAGAAATAATAGAAACAATCGTGAAAATCGGAATCTTGACCCAACCTCGTGTATCTAATTACGGAGGTATTCTTCAATGTTATGCTCTTGAGACAGTTTTGGAACGGATGGGGCATGAAGTTGTAGTCCTGGATCGCACATTCGCTGCACCTTCTGCCGGTTTGATTCTCCGGAGGTGTGGGAGTGTATTGAAGTGTCTGGTTCGAAGATATATTCTGGGGCAGAAGAACATTGCGATCCTGAGCCCGTGGAGTCAGCAATATGTAATAGATAAAAGGGAACATGATCACTACTCAGTGCTGTTTAAGTTTACACATGAATACCTTAACATAACTAGTCCATTGAGATCTTCGGAAGCACTCCTCAAACGGGTTAAGAAAGAGAAACTAGATTGCCTTATTGTTGGCAGTGATCAGGTTTGGCGAGAGTGCTATTCTCCATATTTGCCTGATTTCTTTGCAGGATTCCTCCCTGAGGATGACAAGATACTGAAAATCACCTATGGTGCGTCTTTCGGAACATCTGAGAACCCTATTTCTGAGCAGATGCTGGAGACTTGCAAAAGGCTGTCATCGCGTTTCGACGCTATCTCCGTCCGTGAGAAGTCCGCTGTCGGACTTGTGGAACAGTATTTCGGAAAGCATGCTGAACTTGTTCTGGACCCGACATTGCTGCTCGGCGCTGAAGACTATGTTATTGAAAGGTCGAAAACAGCATGTCCTGTAACTGCAGAGCAAGATACTCTTGTCAGTTATGTTCTCGATACTGACGGGCAAAAGGCGAAAATTGCCAATGATGTTGCCGGCGAGTTAGGTCTTAAAGAGAGTTTTATGGGCTTGTCTCCCAAGAAGTCAGACGGAAGCCCGGATAAAATGATTACCATCCAGACCTGGCTTGACAATTTCAGGAATGCGTCCTTTGTCGTTACTGATTCATTCCATGGCTGCGTATTTTCGATCATAAACCGCAAGCCGTTTATCGCGATTGTCAATCACTCGCGCGGCGCGGACAGATTTGTGTCAATGCTGTCGCAACTCGGGCTTGAAGGAAGAATGGTCAATGATTATGAGGAGTACAGCGTTCGCCGCTCCGAACTGATGGCTCCGATAGACTATTCTAACGTATATGCTCGGTTGCAAACACTTAAGGCTCACAGCCTTGGCTATTTGAGCGGAATGTTGGAAAGAAAGTACCATGACAGATAATAATACCCCTCTTGTCTCGGTTATCGTACCAGTGTACAATGTTGCTCCGTATGTAGAGCGATGTGCGAAGTCGTTATTTGAACAGACACTGAAAGATATTGAGATTATCTTTGTAGATGACTGCTCTCCTGACAATAGCATAGATCTGGTCAAGAATCTTGCGAACAACTATCCTGATAGGTTGGCTCAGATTAAATATGTCCGTCATGAACACAATCGAGGCTTGGCTCAAGCAAGAAAGACTGGACTTGATGTAGCAACAGGTGAATATGTGGCGCATTGCGATTCGGATGATTATGTTTCCGTGGAGATGTATGAGAAACTATATGATGAGGCAGAGAGGACAAAGTCTGAGATTGTATATTGTGATTTTCTTATGGATTACGGTTTGCAAAAAACAATCTGTTGTTCTGTAGAGTTGTGCCAAGATAAGGTTCTTTTTTTAGAACGCTATATCTCTTATGGCTGGACCGTTTTATGGAACATGATAATTAAGAGGCGTATCTATTTGGATAATCCTATATCATATCCATTTGGGATTTCCTATTGCGAAGATTTCTATGTAGCATGCCAGTTGTTTTATTATGCTAAAGAGGTATCCAAAGTAAACGATACATTGTATTATTACAATCGTGCAAACGTGTCTTCGATAATGCATAGCATGAATTGGAAAACATTTGAGGATGAAAAGAAAACTTATCAGTTTATTATTGCCTTTATAGAGGAACATGGTCTGGGGCAAAGATTGGAAAAAGTACCTTCTTGGAGGGTACTGAAGTGTAAACAGGATTTGACGTTATTTCCGGACAAGCATGAAGAATTTCTAAAGTTTTTTCCTGTTTCCAGAAAATATATCTGGTCATGTCCGTTCTGTAATAAAAAAATCAAAGTCTTGATGTGGATGCTATCGCATGGTATGAGACCAATTGTGGTTGTAATTGACAAATTGAGATTTGCTTTAGGCAGGTAGGTTATGAAAGAAAAAGAATCCGCAGTAGTATCTATAATCGTACCGGTGTATAATGCGGAGAAGTATCTTAGTCGCTGTGTCGACAGTATTTTGTCTCAGACGATGACGGATTTTGAACTGCTTCTGATAGATGATGGTAGCCAGGACGAATCGGGTCGTATTTGCGATGAATACACTGAAGAGAATGTTCGTGTCAAAGTTGTTCATAAGCCTAATGGTGGCGTTAGTTCGGCGCGAAATTTAGGTATAGACCATGCCAAAGGAAAATATATAATTTTCGTGGATTCGGATGATTATTGGCTGTCACCTGATTGTTTGGAATCGTTGACATTAATGATGGACAGGTTTGGGTGCGACTGTGTTAGAGGAGAATATCAAGGTGTTGATGAGAGAGGAAATATTGTTGTGGAGCCTAAAGTTAAGTGTGAGTTGGAGGGCAGAGTATTGACCCCATATGAATTGTTGAGGTATGGATTGGCTGGAGAGTTTTTTGGGGTGTTGTTTATCTTCAAGAGAAGTACTATTGGAGATTTGAGATATGATGAGCAGCAGTCTTTTCTGGAAGATATGGATTTTATATCTCGTTTTATGATTAAAGCGCAGACATGTGCGTACACTTCGGAATGTTTCTATGCTTATTTAAAAAGAAATGATTCGGTTTCGAATAGTCCTAAATATGCGAATGTTGAGTGCTCTTTTAAGATGTCCGATAAATTTGATATCTATTCCAAGTTGACAAGCGGGAGCTTAAGTCAGTATTACTCGTTTTACAGTATCATGATGTATTTGTGGACATTGAGTACTCTTGCAGAGGACCCGTATTATAAAAAAAGAGAATTATTTATTCGCAACCTGAAACTCAATAGCCTGTGGCATCGCTGTATATTGCGAGTGCTTAAAAACGGCTTTTTTATGATTACCAGGAAGTATATACAATTACTCCTACCTCCTTTGCTGAATGTTTATTTAATTAGAATGATGAACTCCAGAATATGCAATACACCGCAGTAATCCGCACTCTTGGAACCGCCGGAGAGAAATATCAGACGTTGCTCGATTCGCTTGTCAGCCAGACTCTTCCGCCGGAAGAGATATTAGTCTATATCGCTGAAGGATATGAAATTCCATCGGAGACAGTGGGAACTGAGAAGTATATCTTTGTCAAGAAAGGGATGGTGGCGCAGAGAGCTTTGCGTTACGATGAGGTTAAGACAGAGTATATACTATTCCTTGATGACGATCTGTATTTTCCTCCAGATGCCGTAGAAAAAATGTTTAGCCTTCTTGGAAGATATAGCGCAGATGTGATTTCTCCGGATGTATTTCACAATTCTGAGCGTCCATTCAAACAAAGGTTTATGATGGCGGCATCAGGAAGAATGAGAGCAAGGTATAACGACAGGCACTGGGGATACAAGGTTATGCGGACAGCAGGGTATTCCTATAATGCTCATCCTGTTAAAGTTGCTTACTGGTCACAAACTAATGCGGGGCCTTGTTTTTTGTGCTCAAAGAAATCTTTCCTGTCAATACGATTTGAAGAAGAACTTTGGCTGGATAGACAAAAGTATCCTATTGGTGAGGATCAGGTGATGTACTATAAAATGTATAAGTCTAACTTAAAGCAACTTACTGCATTTACAACTGGAATTGTTCATCTGGATGCTGGAACTAATAGAAAGCCCGAGAAAGAGAAGTCTCTCATATATGCAGACTTTATATATAAGACCATTTTCTGGCATAGATTCATATATCTTCCAGAAAAATCAGTTATGATGAGACTTGTAGATATTCTATGCATTGGATATGCATTTACGTTTGCCTTAGTGATATCACTGATAAAGGGCAGGTTTGATATATTCAAGATAAAACTTGATGCTATGAAGGAGGGACGTAAATTCCTCAAAAGTGAAGAATACAGAAAATTACCGTTGATAGTATGACAATTCCTGTTGTTTTTGCCTTCGACAAGAACTTGGTGATGCCTGCATGTGTATGCATCTCATCATTGCTGATGAATGCTAAGAAGGATACAAGTTATGATATCTTTATATTGCATCCGGCAAATCAGTCAATGACCCAGACAGACCTTGTGAAATTGTCGGAATACTATGATAATTGTAAACTGACATTCAGACCGGTTGGTAATGAGTTTGATAATGCATTTGAAATCAGAGGCATAACGACTCCTGCATATTATCGCCTGCTGATTCCGGAAATCATACCGGAGTACGATAAGATAATATATTCTGATGTCGATGTTATATTCAGGCGTGATTTAAGTGACCTTTATAGTATTGATTTAGCCGGTGTATATATGGCTGCGACATACGATGTTGGGATGAATCTCGGGAAGGATGGAGTTGCACATATCAGTGCCACTAAAGGACTTGTTCTGGGAAAATATATCCAGTCAGGATTTATAATGCTTAATTCTTCGAAACTAAAAAATGATGGATTGGTAATAAGATTTAAGGAAGAGGCGAAGAAACAATATAAATTCCAGGATCAGGATATTCTCAATGTCGTTTGCGGGAAGAATCTAAAGGTCCTCCCAGCAGAATACAACATGACAGACTACACTTTTTACTATCTGAATAGCGGAGACGAGCTTATAAAGTCCGGATATGTCAAGGAAGAGGAAATTTCAGAAGCCAAGCAGTATGGAACTCTTCACTTTAATGGTCACAAACCATGGGAAAGTTACAGTATAAACTTCGATATCTGGTGGGAATACTACAGAAAGTCCCCATTTTTCGACGAGAAATTCTACTTTGACTTCTTCTATAGGAAAATCAATGATTATGACCTTCTTCCTCTGTGGAAAAGAGTCAAGATTCTGTTGAGGTACTTTGTTTTCGGGAGAAGGATTGTTTAATTGACATAGACGGATGCATTATATATTATATACGCTGGCATTGGTGGTGCTATCTTTCTATTTCTTCCCGTTTGAATTTACGTTCATGCCGGGAATGAATACTAAGATGGCGATGGCTGGTATCGGATTGTCCGTACTGGCAATTCAGTTTGCCAAGAAAAGGAAGGTAGTGGTAGATAACGACTTCCTCATGATATCAGTCTTGGCCGCCATGGTTTCACTCATCGGTTTCATAGCTGTAACATATAATGGAACTCATGATTATACCTATTCTACTTACATCGTGTCAATGTTGGTTTGGCTCAGTGCTGCCAATGTAGTCGTGGCTTTGCTCAAGACAATTCACGGAAAAGTAGATGTCAGGTTAATCTGTGATTATCTCATAGTGCTATGTGTAGTACAATGCGCTTTAGCTTTAATCATTGATAGTGTACCCGCTGTCAAGCATTTCGTGGATTTGTTTGTCGCCGGACAGGGATTCATGGGTAAGAATGAGACAAGACTTTATGGAATCGGCTGTAGTCTGGATGTAGCGGCTACCAGATTCTGCGCCATATTGCTGATGTGCGTATATCGGCTTGTAGGAATCTCTGAAGGAGAAACCAACCAGAGCAAACGCATTTGGCTAATGCTATGGTATCTTTCAGCATTCATGTTTATAGCAGTGGTAGGAAATATGATTGCCAGGACGACCACTATCGGTATAGCATTGTCAGTTGTTTACTTACTTATATTGACGCGTCCGTTTTCACTCAGTTCTATAGAAAAGTACAAGACTCTGTGGAGAACATCGGGAATAATGCTGGTTATTGCAGTATGTTGTTCAATACTATTCTATAACATCAGCCCGGCATTCAAGCAAAACTTGAGATTTGCCTTCGAAGGTTTTTTCAGTTTGGCAGAGAAAGGCACATGGGAGGTACACTCAAATGAGATCCTGAAAAACATGGTCGTTTTTCCAGATGAAATCAAGACATGGATTATAGGCAATGGTTATTTCGATAATCCATACGATAACGAGCCATATTACACAGGAGTACGATGGCATGGCTATTATCAGGACACAGACATCGGCTACCTTCGATTTATATTTTATTTTGGTGTTTTCGGCCTGATTACCTTCATGGCCTACTTCATAAAGGTAGCGTTGACCTGCAGGAAACGTCTGCCGGAAATGGGCTCATTGTTTTTAATGCTCCTCTTGCTGAATTTTACCATTTGGTGCAAGGTCTCGACAGATATTTTTCTGGTTTTTGCCCTGTTCCTTTGCCTGCCCTACAAAACTGAACCAGAAAAACTCAAGATAAAAGAGAATATTACCTCCGACAGCCAGACTGTCGATATGCAATAATTTTATGATAAATGTTTCAGTCATAGTTCCGATTTATAATGTCGGGAAGTACATAGAACGTTGTGCGGAATCGCTGCTGTCCCAGACTATGAAGTCGGGAATCGAATTCATTTTCGTGGACGACGCGGCGACGGACAATAGCATTGACATCCTCAAGACTGTCATTGCCAGGCATCCTGAGCGCAAAGATCAGGTGAAATTGCTGACGCACCCCGTGAACAAGGGCCTTCCTGCAGCAAGAAATACCGGAATGGACGCAGCTGAAGGCGAATACATATATCACTGTGACAGTGACGATTACGTCGAAGCCGATATGCTGAGGAAAATGTACATGGCGACATTGACCCGTGGAGCCGACATCGTGTGGTGCGACTGGTATCTGACATTCCCTCACAACGAAAGGTACATGTCGCAGCCGATGCGCAGCACGCAGTTCGCAGCGGTAAGGTCAATGCTGGACGGCACGATGAAGTACAATGTCTGGAACAAAATCGTCAGGAAAAAACTCTATACCGACAACGGAATCCGCTTTCCGGAAGGCCACAGCATGGGCGAAGACATGACCATGATTCGCCTGATGTCCAGGGCAGTACGTGGCGCACACGTCCACGAAGCATTCTATCATTATGTGAAGAGCGACGTGGCCATGTCCAGCGGAACACTTTCAGACAGGGCACTGGCCGACCTGAAATTCAATACCGACGAAACCATCGGATACCTGAAAAGCGTGTTCGGAAAAGGACTGACAGAAGGAATCGCATTATTCAAGCTCAATGTCAAGCTGCCGTTCCTCCTGACCGGAAGCATAAAAGACTACCGTCGCTGGCAAGAATGGTATCCGGAAGCCGACAAATACATCTGGAACAACAAGCTTCTGTCGTTCAGAATAAAGCTCCTGCAACAATTCGCAGCCTGGGGCATCTATCCTGCAATCTGGGTTTATTTCAATGTGTTCCAGCGCTTTGTGTACGGCGTAATTTACAAGTGAAACTGTCATTGACAACCACATATTAAAAAACTGAACCTCCATGAAATTGACATATTGCATCCACTCCATCTACAACCCCGGCGGTATGGAGAGGGTGCTGCTGAATAAAGTGACATATCTGAAGAATAAGATGGGATGGGACGTGTCCATTGTGACGACAGACCAGCATGGACGCCCACCGTTCTATCCGTTTCCCGACGGCGTGGAAATCACAGACCTGGGAATCAATTATTCTGATGACAACCATAAAAGCCCGCTTCTGAAATTTTTGGGGTATTTCAATAAGAGACGGGCTCACAGGAAGGCCCTGACGGAATTCTTGAAAAAGAATAAAACTGATATAATGGTCTCTCTCTATCCGTCAGAGTCTTCCTTTATGCCGAAAATCAAGGACGGGAGCCGCAAGGTTCTCGAACTGCACTATAACAGATTCTTCCGTCTCCTCTATGGAAGAAAAGGACTTCTGAGACTTGCTGACCTCTGGCGTACAAGACAGGATCCTATGATGGTCAGACGTTTCGACAAGTTCATCGTCCTGACCAATGAAGATGCGGCATTGTGGGGCGGACTTCCGAATATGGAAGTCATACCGAATGCCGCCATGAAATTGTCAGACAAAAGTACGGACTCGACACCTCACAGAGTAATCGCTGTGGGACGTCTGGACTACCAGAAAAGCTTTGACAGGCTGTTGGCCATCTGGGAGAAAGTCATGAGAAATCCGGCACTTTCAGACTGGAAACTGGACATCTTCGGGCAGGGTGAATGGAAACAGCAACTTGAGGATATGATAGATGTGCTGAAAATCAGGGACAGCGTGACTATCCATAAGCCTGTGAAAGACATTGGCTCCGAATACCTCAGGAGTTCTATTCTGGTGATGACATCACACTATGAGGGCTTCCCTATGGTGATGATTGAAGGAATGGCCTGCGGCCTTCCTGTCGTATCGTTTGACTTCAAATGCGGACCATACGACATCATCAGGGATGGAAACAACGGATATATAGTCACCGACGGAGACATCGACACATTCGCGGAGCGTCTTACGAAATTGATGACGTACGATGACCTTCGGAAGAACATGTCAGAATCAGCGCTGGAAATCTCTGAAACTTTTTCTGAAGAAAAGGTGATGGAAAAATGGATTAACCTGTTTGAAACACTAAAACCGACTGCTGATGAAACTGTTGCAAATTAATCCTGTTCTGAGGACGAGCACATCGACCGGTAGAATTGTAAGGGAAATAGGTGAGGCTGCCATGTCTGCCGGATGGGAAAGTTATATTGCATATAGTGTAGGGCGTGACGGAAAGATGTCTTGCACTTCCAAGAGAGTGTTTGTCGGAGATCCGCTGAGTGTCGCTTTCCATGGCATGATTACAAGATTGTTTGACCGTCATGGCCTGGCCTCAGACGCCGCTACAAGGAAATTTATAAAAGATATTGAAAGGATAAATCCTGATATAATACACATACATAACATTCATGGCTATTTCCTGAACTACAAGATACTGTTCGATTGGCTTAGCCGTTCAGGAAAACCAGTCGTCTGGACAGTCCACGACTGTTGGCTTTTTACCGGTCACTGCTATTACTACATGAAAGCAGATTGCGACAAATGGAAATACGGCTGTGGCCAATGTCCCCAGACCCGAGAATTCCCGAAAAGCTGGCTGATAGACCGCTCCGCCAAAAACTGGCGCGACAAGAAAAACGCATTCTGCTCCATCCCGTCCGACAAAATGACCATCGTCACCGTCTCGGACTGGCTGAAAGGCGAAATGCAGCAATCTTTCCTGAAAGATTTCCGCTACAAAGTCATACATAATGGTATAGACACGGAAGTCTTCAAGCCGTCAGACGGCACGGCAGTCCGCAAGCGCTACGGGATCGGCGACAGGAAAATGTATATGGGAGCGGCAAGTATCTGGAGCACCGCGAAAGGGCTCGACGACTTCATAAGCATGGCGTCAATGCTGACCCCGCAGGAAGTCATCGTTCTGGTAGGCCTGGACAAGAATCAGATGACCCGCATGCCGGCCAACATTATCGGCATCCCGAGGACCTCCGACGTCCACGAACTCGCCGAACTGTACAGCGCAGCTGACGCGTTCCTGAACCTGACTTATCAGGACAACTACCCGACCGTGAACCTCGAGTCGATATCCTGCGGCACCCCGGTGGTGACCTACAGGACAGGCGGAAGCCCCGAGTCCGTTACAGGTCAATGCGGTATGGTGACCGACTGTGGCGACGTCGCCCAGGCTCTGGCCGCAGCGAGAAAGATAGCCGCGACGGACCGTTCCGTCTGGCGGGACAACTGCCGGGCATACGGACTGGCCAACTTCAGGAAGGCCGACCGCTATGCCGATTACATAAAACTATACAAAGAACTATTGAATGGCTGATATAAATATACATCAGTTAGGAAAATTCTGGCCCGTGCTGGGAGGCGTCGAGAAGGTCATGTACGACCTGACCGCCGGTCTTTCGCCCCGGGGAGTGCACTGCGACATGCTCTGTGCCTCCGCCGGAGTCCCTCCCGGAAAGGTAAAGGTCAATGCCAATGCATCCGTGACCATCTGCCCGACAATCGCAAAGTTCTCCGGTACAATGCTTTCGCCCTCAATGATAGGCGAAGTCCGCAGACGGCGTGACAAATACGACCTTATCCACGTTCACCATCCTGACCCGATGGCGGCTCTGGCCCTCTTCCTTTCAGGATACAAAGGCAAGGTAGTCCTGCATTGGCACAGCGACATCCAGAAAAGTCCTCTTCTGATGGCAATGTACAAACCGCTCCAGAGCTGGCTGATCCGCCGCGCCGACAAAATCATCGGAACCACGCCGGCATACCTGTCTGCATCGCCATACCTCAGGAAAGTGCAGGACAAGACAGAATGCATCCCGATAGGCATCGCACCGTTACAGCCTGACGCTCAGGGAGCAGCTGAAATCCGCAAGACGTACGAAGGCAAGAAAATCGTCTTCACCATGGGACGCCTCGTTCCGTACAAAGGCTATGGCTGCCTCATAGAATCGGCCAAGTATCTGGATGACAGCTGGATGATACTCATCGGAGGCTCGGGCCCTATGAAAGATGAACTCCAGGCAGCGATAGATGCCGGCGGACTTGCCTCCAAAGTAAGACTCCTCGGACGTGTCCCGGACGACAAAGTCTCGGCATACTACACCGCCTGCGACATCTTCTGCCTCAGCAGCATTATGAAGACAGAAGCCTTCGGAATCGTCCAGATAGAAGCGATGTCCCTCGGCCGGCCTGTAGTAGCGACCAAGATCCCGGGCTCGGGAGTGTCCTGGGTCAATGATGACGGAGTGTCCGGAGTCAATGTCGAACCTCGTGACCCTGAGACACTTGCCAATGCTTTCCGTGAGATTACCTCTTCTCAGGAAACATACAGGAAATACAGCGACGGAGCATTGGCACGCTTCAATTCGCTATTCACCTCAGATGTAATGATAACCCGCCAACTCACTTGCTACAAGAAGATACTTGAAGCCGAAATCTAATAAAAACTGATATTATAAAAATGAGTACAGACACGTTGACTGCAATCAAGAGCAGTCGTACATTTACTTTATTCGACGAGGCCCTGAAACGCATCCTCGACTGCGTCGCCTCAGGACTCGGACTTATTGTCTTCAGCCCGCTCTTCCTTATAATATGGATAGCAATCCGTCTGGAAAGCAGCGGCCCGGCAATATTCAGTCAGGAACGAATCGGCTACCTTGGCCGTCCGTTCACTATCTACAAGTTCAGGTCAATGCGTATCGACTCTGAGCAAGACGGACACCCTGCGCTCTGCAGCAAGGACGACAGCCGTCTTACCAAAGTCGGAAAATTCCTTCGCGACCACCATCTCGACGAACTCCCGCAGCTGTGGAACGTGTTCCGTGGAGATATGAGTTTCGTGGGCCCGAGACCTGAGCGCAAATACTTCATTGACAAGATTATGCAACTCAATGACAGTTATGAGAGACTATACCAGTTGCGTCCGGGACTTTTCTCCTGGGCCACACTGTACAATGGTTACACTGATACGATGGACAAGATGCTGACCCGTCTGCACATGGACATCGACTATCTTGAAAACAGAACGTTGGTAATGGATACTAAAATCATTTGGCTCACAGTCATGTCCATCATCACCGGCAAGAAGTTCTAATACTAATATGAAGATAAACCCCAATTGCGTGCTGCGCCGGCTCGGAAAGCAGAACATGGTAGTGAAAGCTGACGGAAAGAACAGCAATATGTCGCAGGTCTATATTTTCAATGACACTGCGACATACCTCTGGAATACATTGAAAGACAAACCTTTCACTCTAGACGATATGGCTGCATGCCTGTGCGGCAACTATGACGTCTCACTCGAAACGGCAACCGGCGACGCCGCGGTGCTGCTTGAAAACTGGAAAGAAAACGGACTCGTGACAGAATAATATGAAGTTGGCATTGACAAGAACAGACAAAGCATTGCTGACCTTGCTCCGGTCCGGTCTCTGGAACAGGCCGCCTGACACCCCGGAACTCTTCCCCTTGAGTTCTGAGGAATGGAAGGAGGTCTTCGAGAAGTCCAGAAACCATACAGTTACAGCCATAGTAGCGGATTCGCTGGAGTATCTGCCTGAAAATCAGCTGCCTTCGGATGAAGTACTGGCTGGGTGGGCAGTCGAATCAGACAGAATCGAAAGGCTCAGCGGCAAGATGGCAAATGTGACGGCCGGACTTTCTGAGATATACAAGACTCTCAGACCGGTTTGTTTCAAGGGACTCGAATGTGCAAGCCTTTATTCCAGACCCTCCAGCCGCCAATGCGGAGACATTGACCTGTATTTCGATGACATTGAAGCCTCTGCGGCTCTGGCGCGACAGCATGGCTACGTCCCCGAACATAAGCCCGACGGCAGTTTTACCTACGCGGTGCAGGGGATTGTCGTGGAGCACCATCCGTCTTACATTGACCTTTGCGCTCCGCGTAAACGGAAGTGGCTGAGGACTTTGGATGAAAATCCTGGCTTCGGGACCGGAATCTGCGGGATGTCGAGACCAGTACCTGCGCTGAATCTGCTCGTTCTTCATTCGCATGTAATGAAACATGCTTTCGGTCGCGGTGTGGGGCTGCGGCAGATGTGCGATCTTGCAAGGGCATATTATTCTTATGACGGAATGTATGAACCGGAATACCTCAGGAGAATGTACCGGAAAGCAGGTCTGGCCACGTGGACTCGCATGATACACGCCTTCCTGACCGATTATCTCGGTCTCGGCAAGGAATTCCTGCCTTACACGGAACCCCATGCCGATGCTTCGGAATTTCTGGAAAGAGTGTTGCTCGCCGGAAACTTCGGAAGGTCGATGCCGGGAAGAGGTCAGGGTAAGGTCCGGACTCTCAAAGCGTTCATGGCCAATGCCTTATTTGCCGCCCGCTATGCTCCGGACGAATATTTCTGGCAGATAGTACAGCTTGCAGGAGGGCAGTTATGAGACAGACCAAGTATTACAAGATAGCGGATTTCGTCTTCTCGCTTGACCTGCCGGACGGAGTCGATACCACGACGATGCTCCCGTCCTTCCGGACGTTCGGGACCTGCCGGGCAGAGGACTTGCTGTTCAGGTTTCAGGTCAATGCAGAAGTGCTTGAGAGACCTTCCGGCCTTGAGCTCATCGAGAAGACGGAAAGCGATGTCGGAAAGGTAAGTATGTACAGGACAGCGGCAGGGGACTGGTGGCTGGAGATGAGTTACACTGACATTGACCATTACATGTCTGTGGATGAAGACTTCAGCAGCGCTTCTGCTGACATTGACCTCGACGATCCGGATGCCGGCATGGTGCTTTGCTCGATGCTGAGAATTATGTGGTCGCAGGCGGTGCTTGCCTGGGGCGGGATTTCGGTTCATGCTTCGGCGGTCGTTCTTGGCGGCGTTGCCTATCTGTTTCTCGGCAAGAGCGGAACCGGGAAGAGCACTCATTCGGAGCTGTGGCTGAGGAACTTCCGTGAAGCGTGGCTGCTGAACGACGACAACCCCGCTATCAGGGTCATTGACGGAAAGGCTTTCGCATACGGGACTCCTTGGAGCGGAAAGAAGCCAGTCTATATCGACAAGAAAGTGCCGCTCGGAGGAATTGTCCGTCTGGAACAGTCGCAGGTGAATCGGATGACCATGAAAGAGGGTCTGGATGCGTTCCTCTGCATATATCCGAGCTGCTCGGCTCTGCATCGGGACCCTGTGCAGGAGAACAGATTGTGTGACACTCTGGAGATTCTGTCGGAATCTGTCCCGGTCGGTCTTATGGAATGTAGGCCTGATGACAAGGCTGCAATAATATGTCATGAAACAATACTGAAGGATAATCCAGCGGCTTCCGGAACATCGGAGGCTGCTGATACCCAAACGTGAAATACCCCCAAAAACGATGAAAAACAAATTACTGATCCTGATGTTGCTGATGCTTGTGGCATCGTGCGCATCACCGAAAAAGTTCGTGTATCTGAATGATATGGAGCCGGGAGTCGGCTACAAGTATGATTCGGCACACGAGGCGGTAATCCGGCCCAATGACAGACTTCGTATAACGGTCACGTGCAAGCAGCCGGAACTTGCCATCCCGTTCAACCGCGGCGGTGCGGTAAATATCAATGCCGATGGAACGGCAAGCCAGTCCACATCTCCGGATGAGGACGGATACAAAGTCGATTCTGAAGGAAACATTGACTTTCCGATACTCGGAACTGTCCATCTTGACGGACTGACTACCAGAAAGGCTTCTGAACTCATCCGCGACATGATTGTCGAAGGCGGTTACATTAAGAGCCCGATGGTCAGCATTGACTTCAAGAACTTCAAGTACACTGTCTGGGGCGCGGTCGCCCGTAACGGCACCTATACCGTCGCAGACGGCAGGATTACGCTTCTGGAGGCCATTGCCAATGCCGGTGACCTGACTCCTAAGGCTCGTCTGGACAGGGTTTGTGTCATCAGGGAGATCGATGGGAAGAAAGAGAAATTCTATCACGATATCAGAAGTATCGAGGTGCTGAATTCACCTTGCTTCTTTCTCCAGCAGAACGATATCATCTATGTGGAACCTAAGTATGTGAAGGCGGACAAGGTCGACACGACATCGAAGTTCATTACGATTTTCCTGTCGGCGATCACTGCGATATGTTCCGTAATCTGGGCAACAAAATAAAAGGATAAGTGACTATGAATCAGAATAGAAATGATGAGGTCAATGTCATGGACATCCTCTTGTATCTTGCTTCCAAATGGAAATGGTTTTTGTTGTCTGTCATCGTGTTCGTCGGCCTGGCCTGGCTGAAGTACTCGTCCACCCCGCAGGTGTTCTTCCGCAGCGCGACAGTCATCATCAAGGACCCGTCGAACAAGATTGCCTCTGCCGGCCTCGACCGTTACGACAACTATATAAACAAGGTCAACGTTGCCAATGAAATTCTCCAGTTCCGCTCGCGCAAACTGATGCGTGAAGTGGTGAAGAGGGTCAATGCAGATGTGGACTATCAGGTGAAGGATGGCTTGCTGATGTCCGAACTCTATACGAAATCACCTGTCAGAGTGACCTTCTCTGGACTTCAGGACTGGGAATATGTATCATTGAAAGTGACACCTCTCAGCAAATTCCTCGTGCGCGTCGTCGAGCGCGTTGACGGTGAAGATGCGAAGGAACTCATTGTTGATTTTGGAGATACTGTCAATGTTGCAGGTGTCCGGATGTTAGTGACCCCTACCAATTATTACAGTAAGGAGTGGTTCGGAGAACCTGTCTTCGTCACAAGAAACCCTATCTCCAGCGTTGTAGCGAGATATCAGGGCGGTCTGGGAATCAGACAGGAAGAGGACGAGGCGTCCATCCTGACATTGTCATTGAAAGACAGCTCGCCTGCGCGTGCCGAGGATGTGCTGAACACCCTCATCTCCGTCTATAACGAAGAGGCTATCAATGACAAGAATCAGGTTGCCATCAATACTGCCGAGTTCATCAATGAACGCCTGATTATCATTGAATCTGACCTCGGAGGTGTGGAGTCCGACCTCGAGTCTTTCAAGAAGGCCAACAATATCGTGGATCTGAATAGTGCTGCAGGCATGTATGTGAATCAGTCTCAGCAGTATAACTCTGATGTGCTGGAACTTGACACACAGCTCAGGCTTGCGGATTATATAAAGGAATATCTGACTGACCCCAAGAGGGACATTGACCTGATACCTTCTAATACCGGTATCAGCGACATGAAGATAGAAGGCCAGATCAGCCAGTACAATGCAGCCAAGCTACGCAGGGACAAGCTCATCGAGGACAGCAGCGAGAGGAACCCGGTCGTGGAGGAACTGAACAATTCGCTCAATGCGATGAAGCAGTCCATCATCCGCGCCGTGGACAATATGATCGTAAGTATCAATGTCAGACGGAATGATGCATTGGCGCGTGAGTCTCGTGCTCGTGTGCGTGTCGCTTCGATTCCTACCAAGGAGAGGAAGATGCTTTCTATCGAGCGTCAGCAGAAAATCAAGGAGAGTTTGTATCTGTTCCTGCTGAACAAACGAGAGGAGAATGCTTTGTCTCAGGCTATGGTGGACAACAATGCCCGTGTCATTGACGGTGCTTCAGGTCCGTCCGGTCCTATTTCTCCTGACAGGAACAAATACATTCTGCTGGGGTTGCTTCTCGGTCTTGCTGTGCCTGGAACGGTGTTCCTGATGATTATGTTCCTGGATACCAAGATTCACAGTCGCAAGGACATCAAGGGCAAGCTCTCGATTCCGTTTATCGGTGATGTCCCTCTGGACAAGGATGAGGAGTCGTCTTCTGTGGAGGAGGCTTTCAAGATTGTCCGTACCAATATGGCGTTCATGTCGAAGAAAGACCATCCTGTCCAGGCCATCATGACTACGTCAATGGGTGAGGGCGACGGCAAGACGTTCATTTCCAGAAATCTGGCCAAGAGTTATGTGGCTGCCAAGAAGTCCGTTGTCCTGCTGGACCTGGATATACGCAAGGGAACATTGAGTACCTTCTTCGGCGGACATCATGTGGGTGTTACGAATTATCTGGCGGATCCTTCTCTGACGCTTGATGACATCATCCATCATGACAAGGATGTAGAGGGGTTGGATGTGATTTCTTCTGGAACCCATGCTCCTAATCCCGCGGAACTTCTTATGGATGAAAGGCTTGACGAGCTGTTTGCCGAGCTTCGGAAGCGTTACGAATTCATAATCGCGGACAGTGTTCCTGTGGGAATGGTTGCGGATGCGACTATAGCCGGCAGAATTGCAGACATGACCATCTTCGTGGTGAGGGCAGGCCGTCTGGACAGAAGGCAGCTGCCTGATCTGGAGACCATGTATGAGGAGAAGAAACTGCGTAATAAGGCGATTATCCTTAATGGCGCTGATTTCAGCTACAAGGGGTACGGCTATGGTTACGGATACGGTTATGGATATGGCTATGGCTATGGCTACGGTTACGGATATGGTTATGGCAATTCCAAGAAGGGTAAAAAGCATAAACGTGGCAGGTCGTCGGAAAAGACGGAGAAAAAATCGTGATTTTTTATGACAAACTGCTATAAATCAATAAAAAAGTATTAATTTTAAGGGTTGAAATGTATATACCTCTAATAAATAATATGATGAACAGACGTAAATTGCCTTATGTGGTTCCTGAAACCAGAAAGGTTCAGGTCTTGACGGAGAGCGGTATCTGCGCCGGCTCCAATGTTTCTGTAGTGCAGAAAGATGACAAACCGCTTGTCGAAGTCGATAAGTGGGATGAAATCGGTCAGGAAGTTTCATTCGACTAAAATCAAGCAAAGTATGAAATTCGGAAATTTGATTAAGTGTGCCGCGTGGATTGCCGCGTTGGCATCGGTTTTTGCTTGTGCAAAAGAAGTAGGTCCGGGCTATGAGGAAGGATTGCCTGTAACATCCATCAAGATGTCTATTTCAGCTCCCGGTCAGGATAAGATAGCCATTTCCACCAAGGCTACTGAGGCTGTGGAATCTGCAGTAGAGCAGATTGCCATTTTCTTCTATAAGGCCAATGATGCTAATGCTATGCCTATAGTGTCTGAGATTACACCGACTTTCGCGTCTAATGTCGGATCGAACTATCAGTATAACATTGTCATTCCTGCGACGGATCTCGAGGAGATGCGCAGTGGAAAATGGTATATGTATGCAGTTGCGAACTATGGCAAGGGCTTCTTCCCTGTGGATATCAATGCTCTCAAGGGTTTGAACCGTAGTGAGTTCCTCGATTATTGCATCACCAAGCAGAACAATGCGTTGGATATTCTGGAGACCTCTGTGCTCATGAGCGGAAAGTATTGCGGAGCAAATACAGACAAGAAGTCTTACAAGACCTATGATGAGTGTGACGGTTCTTTGGATATCAAGCCTGGCGAGAACATACTTGATGGCATTATCCGTCTCAGACGTAGTGTGGCGAAGATTACTTTCAAGTTTGTGAATGGTTCGCATACTATAGCGGGAACGACTACTACGGCCCACGTGACCTTCAAGCCTGAATCTTACGGACTTTATGAGTATTCCCGTTCATGCACATTGATGGAGCGTGATAATTGGAAAGATGACTTCCCTTACATGGGAGACACTAAGGTCAGCGAGGAGAACAGGTTCCATAACGGTAGTGATTTCCCTATTACCGGTAGCCAGTTCGTGTTCTATATGCCTGAGAATGTGCAGACTCGCAATGTGAAAGGAACTCCTGACAATGGGTGGACTTATTTCAATCGTGAGGAGCGCAATAGCGACGGCATGGAGAATCCTACTCAGAAACAGTATAATACGTTCAAATATGCTCCTAAGCACGGAACTTTTGTTGCCGTAAAAGGTACCATTTCGATACCTGAAGAGAATTACAGCGGTGATGTGACTTATTATATTCATCTCGGTAACTTCAAAAGGTCTGCCGATGACTTTACAGTAAGGCGTAACTATCACTATACTTACACGATTACGGTCAATGGCGTGGATAATATTATCGCTGAGGCCAAGGCCGAGGATAGTGGTGAGATTCAGCCGGGTGCTGAGGGAAACATTACCCATACGACTGATGCGTACCTCGATGTAAGACTTGATTCTCATTACGAGACTGTGTTGCTTAAGGTCGAGGCTGACGTTGATGCCAGTACTTATGCCGTCAGGGTCAATTCTCCGTACACCAAAAATGTTATGGTGAAGAGTACAGATAAACCAGCTGATTTCGAAGCGAAGAAGAAGGATTTGGATTACGGCTGGATTCGTTTCGGTAAACCTGCTGCAAATAAAGGCTATCGCTCTTACCCTGGTGTGTCGAATACGACTGATGTATTCGGATTGATTGCTGATCTTCAGAGTGCAAATACGACTAAAACATATTGGAGCAAAGATACTTATAATGGAAAGGAGTATTACTACACCATAGCTTATGTGAATGAGTACTACTATGATGATAAGATGAATGCTGCCGGAGCAGATAAGACTGCTGTGCTTAAACAGTTCATCAATGCGGATGACCGTACCATGTCTGTAATTCTCGGTCCAAACGTATTTGAGAGTAAGGATGGTCACAGTACATACACTGACTTGACCCACGGTTTCTTCAATATCTCCCAGCGTTCTATCAAGACATTCTATGACTTGTCTGTAGCGAATCCGTTCGGAATCGAGCAGGTCGAGGAGACGGCTGCGACAACTAATTATGGCGGAACTGGAACGGATTCTGATAATGGATATGCGAATATTCCAAATGTCTCTGGTAAGACATGGAGCACCTATGTTACCAATGGCTTCAATGGTAATATAGGAATGAGAACGACCGCTGCCGAGTATCAGTGTCTATTGAGAAATAGGGATGAGAATGGCAATGGCACCATAGAAGCTTCCGAGATTAAGTGGTATCTTCCAGCTGTGAATCAGTGTACATATTACTGGTTTGGAATGAACTCTCTTCCTGAGGATGCTCGAATTAAGATGGAACCAAGAAAAACAAATAATTATTGGAGTAGTACAAGTAGTTTTGCAACTTGGTGGGCAGCAGAGGGGTCGGCATATGGAGCAGCAGAAGGCAAATGTCAGGTTAGATGTGTAAGAAGTTTGAAATTATATAATGAGAAGGCATCAGAAGTTTCGAAATATAATCTAAATACTAGAATTGTTACTATGCTTGGTATGGATTCGCGAAGTGTTCGTGAGGCAGGTACTGTTATAGGAGAGTTTGAAAAGCATGAAAGGGGAACTATATCCGATGTTTTTGCATCATCGTTCCAGATTGCTAAGAATAATTTAAAAACGACTAATATTTTAGGCAAACCGGTGGATAAAACTTTCACTAATGGGCAGATGCAGGAAGTTGTGGATGCGAACTCTGCAACATGTAGTGATTATTACGAGGATGCAAATGGTTCGGATAAGGGTAAATGGAGGGTTCCTAATGAGAAAGAGTTGACTCTTATTCTGAAATGGTTGCGAACTGATAGTAATTATGGCACAACAACAAATCTTAAGATGCTTGCTTCTCGGTCTTATTATCAAAGACATAATTCTAGTGATAATATAGTCTATTATATTGTCGGAGACAGCAATAAGGGTATGTTTATTACTACGAGTGATCAAACTCAACTTGGCTTCAAAGTCCGTTGTGTTCGAGATGTTGTCAAATGATATTGAAAATTCTAATTAATATGAAGATGAAATTTATTTTAGTGCCGGTGCTGTTGGCATTGACATTCGGTGCAGCCGCACAGCCTCAGGTGAAGGTCAAGAGTGACACCACTGAGACGGTAACTTATGATGGAAACAAATTCCGTGTTCAGACCGCTCCTGCGCGTGCGAACTGGTTCATCGGTCTGCAGGGTGGTGGTCAGCTGATTTTCGGTGACCACGACAAGCAGTGCAAGCTGGGTGACCGTATCGCTCCTGCTCTCGACATATATTTCGGTAAGTGGTTTACCCCGGTAGTAGGAGGTAGGGTGCGCTACAGTGGTCTCAGTTTTAAGGGCGCTACCCAGACTGATGTCCATTCTACCGGCAAGGAAGTTCCGGGAAAGGGTGGTCACGGCTATTGGCTGACCAAGCAGAAGTTCAGATATGTGGAGTTCGCCGGTGACGTGATGTGCAATCTTTCCAATGCTTTCGGCGGTTATCGTCCTGACAGGTTCTACAGCGCCATCCCATACGTGGGTCTCGGTGTAGGCCGTGTCACCCAGAACCCTAAGACAACTGAGCTCATGGGCCACATCGGTTATTTGAGTGCATTCCGTGTATGTGATGCCGTAGATATCAATCTCGACCTCCGCACCGGTTATGTCAATGACCGTTTCGATGGCGAGGAAGGCGGCCGCTATGGTGAGGGTATTCTCGCTGCTACCATTGGTGTTACCTATAAGTTCAAGCCACGTGGCTTCGGTCGCACCAAGACTGTTACCCGTGTCATTTCTTCTGAGTATGACGTCAGTGACTACCAGAGAGTTATCGATGAGACCAAGGCTGAGAACGAGCGTCTCATGAAGGAGGTAGAAGAGCTTCGCAATCTCCCAAGATGGGAAGAGGGCAAGACCAGGACTCTCGCATATCCATACTACATTGTCTTCGAACTTGGCAAGTCTGATCTTCTCAAGGCATCCCGCGTGAACCTCGGTATGCTTGCAGAGATTATCAAGGCCAACAACGTAGTCTATGTGATTACCGGCTATGCCGACGAGGGCACCGGCAGCAAGCGTCTCAACGAGAAGTTGAGTCAGGATCGTGCCAAGGCCGTATATGACTGCCTGGTCAACGAGTACGGTGTTCCAGCCTCTCTCCTCAAGACAGCAGCCAAGGGCGGTGTAGGCAACATGTTCTACGACGATCCAGCCCTCTCACGTGCAGCCATTGCTCTCTACGAGGGTGACAAGGAGTAATCCGAAAAAACGACAATAATCGCAGGGCTATACGATTTCTGCCGAGTTCAGGGTACCCGTCATAACCCAATTCGAACATCGCAACAAGGTCTATATAAGTTTTCCATAATATAAGCCCAAAGCGAGTATCGAATAGGGTTCATACAAGGTTTACCAGTTATAATCCCAGTGCGAATATCGCAACAAGGTTCATACGAGGTGTTCCAACTGTAGCCTCAAATGCGATCCCCAATAAAAAGGGTGACTGTCAAGTCCAAAGACTTGCCAGCCACCCTTTTTTCATATCCCCCAACTATTCAGACAAAGTAGAGCCTGTGTCAAGCCTGTGCCAATTTCCGCGCCATCATATGCAGTTTGTCCGGAGAAACCCATGTTCTCACGGACGTTTTCTGATTTCATCACCAATCGCAACTCCCACGTCTCTTCGCCTGTGCCACGCCAAACGTCACAACCCACGTTCCATTTTGTCCCGTCTAAAACGTTTTCCCAGAACAAAACCCATCAAAACCACCATTCCGTACCGCTAAACCGATTTATATGGGACAAAAACCTCAGTTTCAGTATGGCCTAGAAATTATTAACTAGCATAGGTAACAATAAAAAAGAGGGGATAGAGTAGAGTGTCCTTACAAGGACACAGGGCTAAGTCTCAAAACCGCTGACACCCTTAATATCTACGATAGTGTCCTTTCACCCTTTCAATCCTGCCGAAGCGAAGCCGTCTGTACGCCTTCACCCAAACAAGCCTGAAAACCTCCACTCTAATGGAGATTTTTACTAATGTGGAATATTGTCTTCTTTTCATTATGATATTTATCGTTAAGTGTGAAAGACAAATTCTCCTAGTTCAAGCACCTCCCCTCTTAGACGACAAAAGCAGGTATCCACTTAAGGGATAGATACCTGCCTTGCTTTCTTAACGATGTCACAATCATAATGACATTGCAAATATACGAATTATTTTGAATTAACGATGCCTAGAATGACATATTTTGAAATTGTGCTGATTTCATCACCAATCGCAACTCCAACGCCTCTTCGCCTGTCGCCACGCCAAACGTCACAACCCACGTTCCATTTTGTCCCGTCTAAAACGTTTTCCCAGAACAAAACCCATCAAACCCACCATTCCGTACCGCTAAACCGATTTATATGGAACAAAACCCTACGCCCTGCCTTTTTCCGGACAAAACGTACTTGGTCTTGCTACCGAACTGACACACATTAATCATGAAAACAAATGGCCATAGAAAAACGGTGAAAAATAACGCGGTTTTTTACACCGTTTGTCGCAAAATGATAATCGGTGTAAAAAAAGCCTCATTTTTACACCAAATATCCCAAGGCCCAGCATCGACATAGCTGAGGCCGTCCAAGTTCAAGCACCTTCCCCTCTATACGACAAAAGCAGGTATCCATTTAAGGGATAGATACCTGCCTTGCTTTCCTCAAGAATGTCATAATTACATGACATTGCAAATATACGAATTATTTTGAATTAACGATGCTCAGATTGTCATATTTTGAAAAAGTGCAAATTCCATCACCACCTTTCTCCATTTGACTTCTCCCATTTCTGGTTTGCCATCTCACTGACACAACAAAAGCAGGGCTCATCACCCTGCCTCTCATATATCTGTCTGTCATTGACCTAATAATCTTAGAAAACTTCGATCGTGTAGCTGGCACGGAACGACTGGCCCGGGGCAACGGCATTGACAAGATCCTTTTCGGAGAACTCTCCGGTGAAACCGGCTCTGTCGCAGCGGCCGTACCACGGCTCGATGCAGACAAACGGAGCATTGAGTCCGGCAGGCGACCACAGGCCAAGCGCCGGTGTGTTGAACTCCAATGAAACGAGCGGCTCACCCTCGCACGACTCCAGAACCACCTTCGAAACCTGTTGATTGTCAATGATAAAGGCGTCATGGTCGAATGTCGTTGTCTTCAGCGGAAGCCTTCCGTCAGGAGTCTGCAACTCGTGGACATGCTCCGTATCCGCACAACCTTTCTCTGAAATCAGCAAATACTTCAGCGACTCCAGCGGCTTCGTCTCGCCATTCTCGCCCTGCTTATACAGCCTGAAAGCGCCCCGCTCCTCAGTATCGGGATTGAAATCCGGAAAATAGAACGCCGGATGAGCGCCAATCTGGAAATACATCGTCTTGTCATCGTCATTGCAAACCTCCCACATCACCTGTATCTTATTGCCGTTCAGCTTGTAACCGATTCTCAATGTAAATGCGTAAGGGTATTTTGCCAATGTCTCAGCATCAGACTGGAGCTCGTACCACAATGTGTTCTCGTCAGACGAAATCAGATGGAAATCCATGTCCCTGGCAAATCCATGCTGGCCAAGTGTATATTCTTTTCCATCGATTCTATATTTCTTTTCCCACAAACTGCCTACGATAGGGAACAGAACCGGTGCGTGCCTTTTCCAGAATGCAGGGTCCGCCTGCCAGATGAATTCTCTGCCGGAATGGTCTCTGATGCTACAGAGTTCGGCTCCGTGTCTGTCAACCTTAATCGACAAAATGTCGTTCTTCAGTGTCTTCATATTGGTTTTATGTGTGGTTTATACGTATGTCGGGCCGTTTTTTTTTAAGCCCGCATCCACAAATGTAATAAATTTTTCGTGCTATTGTATCGTTTTGTAAGGAAAACATGACACGTAACTCGATTTTTGCGTTCTTCATTGACCTTTTCCGATAATTTCGTAAATTGGGATCAAATATGTAAGCGTTAAAAAATAAGTTGGTAAAGATTTGTGAAGAATTTTCGAGGATAGACCTGTTTTCGAAGAAGGAGTGTACTGGACGCACACGACTGATGAGAAGGGAAATGTAGACCGAAAAGGCGAACAAAGATTACCAAGCTATTTTTTGAAGGTTGCTAAATGGTTTATCAGAAATAATATACGGAAAAATGAAAACCTACATCTCATTGACAGCTCAGCAGATAGCGCAGCTGGAAGCACAATCGTGCAGATGCGAGGACTGGACCAATGTCCTCGTTGACCCGGAATTCGACCCGGAATACATCAGAAATGCCAATTTCTCAGGGCAAATCAAACTCGGCGCCTTCAGGAAAATCTTTACCCTGGCCGGAGGCATCCACAAGCACAGCGGAATTTACCACGCCACCCTGCACAATGTCGTAGTCGGGGATGACTGCATGATAGAGCACGTCCGCAACTACATCGCAAACTACGTTATCGGCCGCGGCTCCTATCTGGAAAACGTCACCGACCTCATCACCTACGGAGAGACCACTTTCGGCAACGGAATAAAGATCAAAGTCCTCAATGAAACTGGCGGACGCGAGGTGGCCATCCATGACCATCTGTCCTCCCATGAAGCCTATATATCAGCACTTTACAGACACAAACCTGCATTGACAGAAGCCCTCGACGCGATGGTTGAGCGGTATGCGGCGAGCGTCTGTGCGCCTTTCGGCGTCATCGGCGAAAATGTCGAAATCCTCGACGCGATGCATATTGTCAATGTCAATGTCGGTGCGTATTGCAAGATAAAGGGTGTTTCCCGTCTGCGTAACGGCTCGATAATTTCGTGCAAGGAGGACCCGGTCGAAATCGGCATGAATGTAATCGCGGATGACTTTATCGTCGAGAGCGGAAGCAAGATAACGGACGGGGTGATGATATCCAAATGCTTTGTCGGCCAGGCTTGCGTGCTTGGTCATGGCTACAGCGCCTCAGAGTCCCTGTTTTTCAGTAATTGCCAGGGCGAAAACGGTGAGGCGTGTTCGCTTTTTGCCGGTCCGTACACGGTTACGCATCATAAGTCAACCTTGTTGATAGCCGGTATGTTTTCGTTTATGAATGCCGGCTCGGGGTCCAACCAGAGTAACCACATGTACAAGCTCGGGCCGATTCACCAGGGTATCCTGGAGAGGGGAGCGAAGACGACTTCCGATTCATATATCCTCTGGCCAGCCAAAATCGGTGCGTTCTCCCTGGTGATGGGCCGTCATGTCAATAATCTGGATACGACTGATTTGCCGTTTTCCTATCTTATTGAGCAGCAGGGTTCTACATACATTGTCCCGGGCGTGAACTTGAAGTCTGTCGGCACGATTCGTGATGTTAAGAAGTGGCCTGAGAGGGATAGGCGCAAGGACCCGCATCGTCTGGACCATATCAATTTCAATCATTTGAGTCCGTTCACGGTTCAGAAGATGTTCTCCGGCATTGACATTCTTGAGCGTCTCAAGGAGGCTTCAGGTCTAAGGGCCGACAATTACTCATATAAGAAGGCGACGATACGCAATGCGGCCTTGTTCAAGGGTATAAAATATTATCAGACTGCAATCGTGAAGTTCTTGGGTAACTCGCTGATTTCCAGGATTCAAGATTTCGATATCAGCACCGACGAGGGCCTTCGTCGTGCTCTTCGTCGGGATACGTCTGTCGGTTCAGGTCAATGGGTGGATATTTCAGGTCTTATAGCTCCGGCTTCTGAAATCGAAAGGATCTGTGATGATGTGATATCCGGTGTGATTGCTGATGTCAATGTCCTTTCGGATCGTTTCCTCGATATTTTCAATCACTATTATAGTTACGAGTGGACTTGGGCATATGATGCCATCGAGCGTTACTGGAAGATTGACCTTTCTAAGATTACCCGAAGCGAGGCGGCCGAGATTGTGAAGCAGTGGAAGAATGCCGTAGTCTCGCTAGACAAACTGATTTACGATGATGCCAGCAAGGAGTTCGCCCTGACCAGCATGACTGGTTTCGGCGCCGATGGCGACAAGACCCGCCGTGATGAGGATTTCAATGCCGTCCGAGGCGGCGGTTTCGATGATAACCCGTTTGTCCAGGAGGTCCTTGACCATATCCGCCGCAAGTCCGCCCTGGGCGACAGCATCATAGCCCGCCTCAGATGACGGCTGGCCGGTTGTTCCAAGCAGGCGGCTAAGCTCGGCCAAAGTCGGTGACCCGCCTGCTTTTCAACATTTGGAATAAATGCCTCAGCAGCGGCTACACTCAGTCAAAGTCAATGGTCCGCCTGCAAGAACCACCAATAGGGGCTCCGTCGGGATTTTCACCTGAAATGTCCGCCAATCTTGCCCAGATCAGGGGAGAACCTTGTGTCCCGCTGTTATGTATTTACTTGTTTTCACACCCCGTAAGCGTCTCCGGAGTTGCGTCTTGACGCGTTGCCCGCTGTTCCGTACTTTTGCTTTCCGTCGGGATGGTGCCACATTGATTTTTGTAACAACTTGATTTGTAGGTAGTTGTAAAATCGCGTGTGGATTAGTGCCAAAAAAAAACATCGGAAATCCACGCTTAAAATAAATGACACCTGATTGTCAATGAATTACAAAGGTGGCCGTGGCGTCGTCCCGCCCTGGGACTGTCAATGTCATGCGGGCGTGGTCAGGTACGAAACAGATTATGGTATTCTCCTGATGAGCGTCTGGCCGTTATTCTGACCGAGGTTAGGGTCGAGAAGTGACTGTCCTGAAGGGATAGGCTCCAGATAGTACTTGTCATTCCATACACGGTCAACCTTAGCGCCGGTACCTGTAGCAGCAGAAGTATTATAAGGTGACTTATAGACTTTGCCATCTACAGTGACGAAGAAGTTCGCCTCCATCACACCATTCCAGTCAGAATCTTTTACAGACTCACTGTATGCCTTCAGGGCATCACTGGAAACTCCGACGTATCCTGCAGGATTCTCCTTGGTATCAAGATTCTTTCCGAGAGCCCATCTCATGAGGTCATCATGACGGAATCCGTCAGCCATGAGTTCACTTCTGCGGTCACGGCGAAGCTCCTGGAGAAGAACATTAGCAGCAGGATCCTTAGGATCTTTGGTAATGACAGTACCCTCGACTGAGCAGCCGTCAGTACCGACGAGTTTCAATGCCGGAATCTTGCCATGCTTAGTACGGAGAACATTCACGGACTTGTCAAGGTCTGCCTGAGTAATCTGATTGAGTTCGGCACATGCCTCGGCATAGTTTTCGAGGACCTCAGAATACTGGAAAATAGGACCGTCGGTATCATTCATAGGGCCAAGCCATGTTCCAAGTCCTTCATATTCAGTCTTTTTATCCCACTCAACAAATTTAGTAGTCCAGTATCCAGTTGTAGAATTGATACCTGCATCATAACTGAGTTTGACAACAGGAAGAATTGTCGATGTGACAGTGCATCCGAGACGTGCATCACGGCTGCTGAAAATACCGCTCAGGGTAGAATCGTCATAACCGCCTACCTTCATGTGGATAGGCAGACCATTGGACTGTGCATAGTTTTCCACTGCGCTCTTGGTCAATCCCCATGTAGCAGTAGATGTAACCACATATCCGTACTGGGTGTGACCGGCTGGAAACTTACCGCCATTGACATTGGCAATAGAATAAATCTTGTAGAGGAGAACTTCCTTGCTTCCGGCCAATGACAAAGAGTTGTACATGGTCTTGTAGTTGTCTGAAATCTCATACAGACCACTGGATATCACCTTGTTGGCAGATTCCTTAGCCTTCGCGTAGAACTGCTCAGGGTGGCCATTTGATAACTTGTGGTATTTCTCCCATGCTCCCTCATAAAGGGCAACTCTGGAAAGAAGAGCCGCAGCAACCATATTGTTTACAGTATTGGCTCCTGCCTTGGACGGTTCCAGACAGTTGTTCATCGCAAACTCCAGATCCGCAACGACATTATCCATTACAGTGACGCGTGAATCCCTCGGACGGGTAATGTTCTCCTGCTTAGAGAAATCCACTTCTGAATCTACCCATACTACATCTCCATAAGTCTTCACCAACTCATAGTGATAAAGAGCTCTGAAGAAACGGGCTACTCCTCTCCAATGATTTGCAGCAGCCTCTGACAGATTAGGTATTCTGTCCACACGTGACAGAAGGATATTGGCTTCACGGATCCTGTCATAAGGAGTATTCCAGGCAGAAGATGAATTAGGAATATTCTTGGTGAATTCCGTGAATGATTCGGTAGCATAATCATCCGTCAAGGTCTCACCATGATACTGACCTCTTGTCCAACCTGAGCCGTAGCTCATACTGCTGAGATAGCCATAAAATTTCCAAGAGTAAATTTCAAGAGCCGATTCAGAAGTCCAGTTGGTGTCGTCCGAGTTGCTGTCCAACGGTTTCTTGTCCAGATAGTCGGAACATCCGCTCAGACCGATGGCAGCCACAGCGGCCATCGCTAACATATAGAATTTATTTCTCATATAATCAAAGTATTAGAAATTAGAAAGTAATCTGAAGTCCACAAGACCACTGGCGGTTGAACGGCATTGCACGACCTGCCATCGTCATATCCATGCCATTGGTGTAGCTCTTCGAACTACCTCCGGTACATTCAGGATCCATTACTCCGTCGATATGGTCGAAGGTGAAGAGATTCTGTGCGCTGAAATAGAAACGGAGTTTCTCGACAAAAATCTTTCTGGTAAGATTCTGCGGAAGGGTGTAACCTACTGTGAAGTTCTTCACTCTCAGGTAAGCAAGATTGTTCAGATACTTGGTCTGAGGAGCAAAGTTGTTGCATCCGGAGTTGCCAGGAAGACCTGAAAGCGAACCGAAAGCGCCATTGATATATGGACGAGGGAATCTCGCATTCTGGTTGCTTTCTGTCCAGTAATCCAGCTGATTCTCGAAAATATTCATCTGTGCGCCTGCAGCATGAGGGATAAAGAGTGAAGATGTACTCCACATGTCGCGTTTTCCGACACCCTGCAAAAGAACTTCCACATCAAAACCTTTCAGCATCGCACCTACTCTGAGTGAATACTCATAACGAGGGAGCTGGTTTCCGATTCTCTTGAGGTCTCCGTGGTCATCGATAGTACCCTTTCCGGTATCAATCTTTCCGTCATTGTTCAAATCCTTGTACTTGATATCACCAGCACCGAAACGGAAAGAACCATTCTGCAGATAAGACTGGTCAGGGGTACCCGTCTTGAGAGTACCATCCTGGTTCACGTCAGAAGAATTGAAATATCTGTCAGTCTCGAATCCCCAGATTTCACCAAGTTTCTTACCCTTATACCAACTGTTGAGTGCACCGGTAGTATTGTTCCACTTGGTAATCTCAGATTTGGCATCAGAAAGAGTAAAGGTTCCGTAGATTGCAAAATCCTTGTTGAATGCGTGATTGTAATCAATCTGGAGTTCCCATCCATTGGTCTTCATATCACCACCATTCTCAAGAGGTGCCACAGCAATACCGGCATAGCGGACAATCTCGTTACCTGCCACAAGCATACCTACGTTGCGTCTCTGATACCAGTCGAAGGTAACATTGAGTTCATTATTGAAGAATCCTGCATCGAAGCCTATATCCAGGGTGCGGATCTTTTCCCAAGTCATATCAGGATTGACTGCAGAAGGAGTGGTAGTCGTGGAAACATTGTTCATATCGGTTCCTACCCAGCCTACAGTTTCTGTAGCCATCGTAGAGATGTAAGGATACCATGAGGCAAGTGCCTGGTTACCTACAGAACCATAAGATGCCCTTACCTTGAGTGTCGGAACGTACGGCTTGATATTGGTCCAGAACTTCTCTTCAGAGATACGGTAACCTGCAGAAGCTGATGAGAAGAATGCCCACTGCTTGCCTGTACGGAATGAAGAAGAACCGTCATAACGTCCGTTCAATTCGAGGAGATACTTTTCTTTGTAGTTATAGTTGATACGTCCGAAGAAACCGGCTGTAGCCCTATGTCTGAGTGACTCATCGACAATACCTTCATTCTTGCCGTCAGTAAGATTCAGTGTCGGATGCTCCAGATCCTGCACACCGTTTACCTCAACAGACTGGCTGTCGTATCTGAGGTCCTCGGCATTCGCACCTACCTTGATCGCGAAATTATGCTGCTTCTGGATATCGAACAGATAGTCGAAATAAGCATTGTAAGTGTTGGTAATCTTACTTACATAAGTTCTCTCCAGGAAATCCTTTGTAGTGAAAGCCGCCTTCTTAGGGAATGACCAGTTTGCGACATAATAAGGCTGACGCATAGACCTGTTCTCATAGTTGTAACGTCCTCTTGTGTAGTCTCCATAGAAAGAAAGACCCGGAGCAAGATTAATCCTGACGTTGCCTCCGAGAGTCAGATACTGGTCCTTGGAAGAGCAGATGCTTTCATTTGCGACATACGCATTTCCATGACGGAAATACAGGCCTTCACCGGTTGCAGCCGATTCACTCGCATACGTACCGTCAGCCAATTTGCTGCCGTCAGATATTCCGAACGGGAAGAATGCAGGGAAACGCATCACATAATAAAGAAGGCCGGTAGCACCTTTACTCTGGGAATAGCCATAAGGATACTCGTATTCCTTTTCCACATACATAACCTTGGTTCCGATATTCAACCAGTTCTTGACCTGAGTGTTGGTGGAAAGATTGAGGTTGTATCTCTTAACGTCATTCTTCTTGGCTGCTTTAAGAGTACCGTCGTTCATGGTATAACCGAGTCCGATATTGTAGTTTGTCTTACCGGTATTGCCAGTGACGGAAAGGTTATGGGTCTGGGAGAATGAAGTCTTGAAAATCTCCTTGTTAGGGTCAGAAACTCTATAGTAATAAGGAGTGCCTTCTATGAACTCGTAGTCCTCGCCGTATTTGTAAACAGGATTGCTGAGATTTCCGGAATACTTGTCAAACCATGTCGTGATACCCTTTCCGATGGTATCGTAATACATACCGAAAGCCTCAATTCTGGATCCGTCCACGTTCTTCTGTGCAAGCATACCCTCCTCGAGCTGGGCAAGCACGCCTTCCTTGTCAGTAATGTACTTAGGAAGGCCGATAGGCTGGTTCCAGGAGAAGTTGTTCGAATAAGTGATGGAAACTTTGTCCTTTACGGCAGAACCGTCTTTCGAAGTGATGAGGACAACTCCCCATGCCGCACGGGAACCGTAGATGGAAGCTGAAGCAGCATCCTTGAGGACAGAAATGCTCTTGATATTGTCAGGGTTCACAAAAGACAGGTCAGGAACCTCGACACCGTCAAGAAGGATAAGAGGAGTATTGTCTCCGTTGATAGAACCTGTACCACGGATCTTCATCGTAGGAGATGCATTCAGGTCATTGCTGTTATAGGTAATGGACAATCCCGGAACAACACCCTGAAGACCTTTGGAAACATCGGTGATAGGCTTGCTGCCAAATGCCTTGTCCACATCCACAGCAGCGACAGAACCTGTCATGTTGACCTTCTTCTGTGTACCGAAACCGACAACGACTACCTCATCGAGGAACTGGGTGTCCTCTCTAAGCGTAACGGACAGGTTTTCTGAAGCAGCGACACTGACGGTCTCATACCCGATACAAGATACTTCAAGAGAAGATCCTGACTTCACAGAGATGGTGAATTTTCCATCAATGTCAGTATTCACACCATTGGTCGTACCTTTCTCGATGACGCTGGCACCCGGGACTGGCTGGCCTGAAGAATCCAGAATCCTGCCGGACACCAAAATTCGAGTCTGCTGATAAACATTTGATGCTGAAGGTTTTTCAGCACGAGCCGCATACATATTGACGCCCGTAGGTAAATAGGCGCAAAGAGCAGCTGCCAGACAAATGTAAAGTTTTACATTGCCATTCTTTTTTTCATGAATCATAGGCAGATTATTAGTTGATAAAAAATGTTATCGTTTAAAAATTCAGGTTTCACAAATATAAATTATTTTTGCATTTCTACACACTTTTTTCTAAAAAAATGAAGTTTGGCCAAGACGCCGTTTTTGATTAAGTTTGTATGTTTATTCCAAATTGACCAATGATCAGAAAAACGACCAATAAGGACCTCACGGCATACAACACCTTCAGGATGAAGGTGAAATGCCGCTCATTCATAGAATATGATTCCATCGCGGATCTCATTGACATAGATTTCGGGACTCTCCCCAAACCGGTGAAGCATATCGGAGGCGGAAGCAACCTGCTCTTCAGCGGAAATTTCGACGGGACAATTCTACACTCGGCAGTGAAGTTTATCTATGAACTGCCGGAAGACGACCCCCTGTATATATCTGACAATGAAGTGCTTGTATCAGTAGGCTCGGGCGTGGCATTTGACGATTTCTGCAAATGGGCGGCCGAAAACGGACTGTGGGGCGCAGAGAATCTGTCATATATCCCAGGCGAAACAGGGGCGGCGGCAGTCCAGAACATCGGAGCCTACGGTGCTGAAATCGCAGACATCATACGTCAGGTTTATTGCTACGACACCATCGAAGAAGAGTTCGTCCATTTCAATGTCAACGAATGCAAATACGGATACCGCGAGTCAATGTTCAAGTCTCCCGAGGCCAGGGACAGATACATAGTGACCAACGTCATACTGGCATTGACAAGAGAGAGAAGACCTAGACTCGAGTACGGAAATATCCGCACGGCCCTGAGCGGAGCCATCGGCGTCCCGGCCGAGGAAGTGGATGGGTCAGAAGCACTTACACCGGCATTGATAAGAGACGTCATTATCGGCATCCGCCGGGAGAAACTGCCGGAAGTTTCAGAAATCGGAAGTGCGGGCAGCTTTTTCAAGAATCCCGTAGTTCCGGAAGAGGTATTCGCCAATGTCAAAGATGTCGCCGAAGGGGCAGAAGTTCCTCACTATGTGACAGATAAGGGAATAAAGATACCTGCCGCATGGCTGATTGAGCAATGCGGATGGAAAGGACGCACCTGCGGCAATGCAGGAGTCTATGAGAAGCAGCCGCTGGTCATTGTCAATGCTACCGGAAAGGCCACCCCGAAGGAAATCATTGACCTTAAAAATCAAATCACCACTTCAGTGAAAGAGAAGTTCGGAATCGGACTGCACCCCGAGGCGGAAATATTATAGGAAATGGACAACAGCACATTTATAGTAGAGGGAGGACATGAACTCCACGGAGAAATCATCCCGCAAGGGGCGAAGAACGAGGCTCTTGAGGTAATCAGCGCGGTACTCCTAACAAAAGAAGAAGTCATCATAAGCAATGTCCCTGAAATCCTGGATGTAAAGAACCTGATAAGCCTGCTGGAAAGCATGGGAGTCAAGGTAAACCGCCTGGGACATGGCGAATACGGCTTCAAGGCGGATGACATTGACACTGAATACATTGAAAGCGAAGATTTCGTGAAGAAGTGCGCATCCTTGCGCGGTTCGGTTCTGGTGGTCGGTCCTCTCCTCGCCAGGTTCGGAAAGGCATGGTTCCCCAAACCTGGCGGCGACCGCATCGGAAGGCGGCGTGTGGACACGCATATTCAGGGAATGATCAATCTCGGAGCGTCACACAGGTATGACGACAAGCGCAAGGCTTTCTATCTTGAAGCCCCCGCATCAGGCCATCTGCAGGGTACGTATATGCTTCTGGATGAGGCATCTGTGACAGGCACGGCCAACATTCTCATGGCTGCGGCTCTAGCTGAAGGCAAGACCGTAATCTACAATGCCGCATGCGAGCCCTATATCCAGCAGCTCAGCAGAATGCTGAAGGCCATGGGAGCCGGCATTGAGGGTATCGGTTCGAATCTGCTCACGATTACAGGTGTTGACGTCCTCCATGGAGCGGCCCACAAGATTCTTCCGGACATGATCGAGGTCGGCAGTTTCATCGGCATGGCAGCATTGACAAGAAGTTCGATAACCATCAAGGATGTGTCCTGGAAGAACCTCGGCATCATTCCTGAGAGTTTCAGGAGACTGGGAGTGCATCTGGAGCAGCGCGGTGACGACATTTTCATCCCGGCCCAGGAAAGCTATACCATTGATTCGTTCATGGACGGCTCCATAATGACCATTGCAGATGCACCATGGCCAGGACTCACTCCGGACCTTCTCAGCGTCATGCTGGTAGTTGCCACACAGTGCAAAGGAAGTGTGCTGATACATCAGAAAATGTTCGAGAGCCGACTTTTCTTCGTGGACAAACTTATAGAGATGGGTGCCCAGATCATTCTCTGCGACCCGCACAGGGCTGTAGTCATCGGACACGACCACAGGTTCCGACTGAAAGCCGGCAACCTTCTTTCACCTGATATCCGTGCAGGTATCGCACTCCTTCTGGCAGCAATGTCAGCCAAGGGAACAAGTACGATAAGCAATGTCGGACAGATAGACCGAGGATATGAAAACATCGAGCACAGGCTCAATGCCCTGGGCGCAAAAATCACAAGACGCTAAAAGTCCCGTAATGCCTAGAATACATTAAGCAAGATATTGATTCCCAGCAATATAAGGACAATACCGCCGCACACGGCAGCAGGTTTGCCGGCTCTGGTTCCAATCAGGTTTCCGCCCTTGATGCCGATGATGACAGACAGGGCTGTAATGATGAAGACGGCTACGACAGGGACCGTCATGCCTGCCAGATTGCGTCCCGCCATCGACATTGAAATACCTACTGCCAGGGCGTCGACACTGTCGGCAATTCCGGCAAGAACGATATTCCGAAAGCCCGTAAGGTTTCTTGGCTTCTCCTCGGAAAAGGCCTCCCTTATCATTGACACGCCCACAAAAACCAGAAGCCCCATTCCGATCCATTTGACGAAATGCATCAAGTACCTCGCGATGAAGTCGCCGAATGCCCAACCGACAAAGAGGAATGAAGTCTGAATGATTGCGAAAATCAATGCTATCTTGAGCACCTGGGCGAGTGTCACTTTTTTCATCGTGACGCTTGAACACAATGCCACAGCAAAGCAGTCGGCACACAACGATGCCGACAGAAGAATGTCAGTAATCAGTTCTTCCATATCAAGGCCTGAAAAGCTGGCGGTTTACTATAGACCTTCCAAGTGTCAGCTGGTCAGCGTATTCCAAATCGTCTCCAAATCCGAGACCACGTGCCGGGGATGACACCTTGATACCGAAAGCCGAAATCTGCCTGTATATATAGAACGATGTCGTCTCGCCTTCCACATCCCCGCTGAGCGCAAGGATTATTTCAATGTTGTCCGGCTCGACGCCAGATTCGGTCAAGGCTTCTACTCTATTCTTAAGTTCGATGATTTTCAAGTCTGAAGGACCGATGCCGTCGATCGGCGATATCTTCCCGCCAAGCACATGATAGACGCCATGATATTGACCTGTAGCCTCGACACTCATGACATCACGAACATTCTCCACAACACATATTGTATTGTGGTCACGACTGTTGTCCGAGCAGATCGAGCACTGCTCTTCATCTGAAATCATCATGCAGGTACGGCAGTAACGGACATTCTCCCTCAGGAGTCTGATGGAATCCGTAAAATGACGCACATTCTCGACAGGCTGCTTCAGGAGGTGGAGGGCAAGGCGCAGTGCGCTCTTCTCTCCTATCCCCGGAAGCGAACTTATGGCTTCGACAGCATTTTCAAGAAGCTCTGACGGATACTTTTCACTTCGCATCCTTATCTCCCTGATTATAAGCATCTACGGCCTTACGGACAGAGCCATATTTCAGAAGAAGCCTCTTTGCGAGTTCATAGTCATTGATATCAGCCTCTCCCATAATCATTCTCGAGCCTCTATCGACAAGCTTCTTGTTGGTCAGCTGCATGTCAACCATCTTGTTGCCTTTGACATGACCAAGGCGGATCATTGTCGCAGTAGAAATCATATTGAGGACAAGTTTCTCAGCTGTACCCGCCTTCATTCTGGTACTTCCGGTAACGAATTCAGGACCCACAACCACCTCAACGGGAATTTCAGAAACGGCTGCAAGTTCAGAACCCTTGTTACAAGTAATACAACCGGTAAGCAGGCCACGCTCTCTGGCAATCTTCACGGCACCGATGACATAGGGAGTCGAGCCTGAGGCTGCTACACCTACTACCACATCGTCGGCTGTAGGAGAAAACGGCTGCATATCTTTCCATCCTCCCTCATTGCTGTCCTCCGCAGCTTCCACTGCATTACGGATAGCCTTGTCTCCGCCGGCAATAAGCCCTATGAATTTGTCGCTTACTCCATAAGTAGGAGGAATCTCGGATGCATCTACTACTCCCAGACGTCCGCTGGTGCCCGCGCCGATATAAAAGACACGTCCACCTCTTTTCAACCTTTCAACTATTCCCTCCACAAGTTTCTCTATCTGAGGGATTTCCTCGGCAACTGCCACAGGAACACAACTGTCCTCATTATTGATGCCCGTAAGTATTTCTTTTACGGACATGTCCTGAAGATTGTGGTAATTGGATGACTGTTCTGTTGTTCTCATGGTTTTACATTGTATGATATTTGACAAGCCCCTCTATCGGGGAAGCTGTAATTTCTGAAATCTTGACATTGAATTCAGACGCGATGCGTTCCAATGTCTCCTTATGCGCCATGGCATATCCGCCGACAACGCCTACCTTGTTGTATTTCTTAAGGTCATACTGGGCGATGCATCTGGAGAAAAGCTGTCTGAAGTTATTGTCAATCAGGTCTTTCACATAAGGATACTCATCGTAGTGACGGCTGATGAACGGAGCGAAAGAACCGAGGTATCTTGCCGGCGCCGGTCCTTTATAGACATTCTGGACCACAGTAAGATAATCTACCTCATATTCTGATGCAAATTCGTCTGCAAGTTTCTCAGGCACAAGACCTTTCAGGAAATCGGACATAAACTGCCGTCCGAGGCTGGCCCCACCGCCTTCGTCTCCCAGAATAAAACCTCCGGAGCGCACATTCCTGACGATTCTCTCCCCATCATATTCGCAGCTGTTCGAACCGGTCCCGAGTATGACTGCAATTCCCGGTTCCCTGCCGCAGACAGCCCTGGCGGCATCCAGAAGGTCAGACGCATATTCTATCTGAGCATCAGGAAAGGCCTTCCTGAATTCATCGTCCAGCCTCCTGGCACTCTCTGGCACAGACTTTCCGTCTGATATGAGACCTGCAGCATAGAAATGAATTTCATTGACCTTTTCCCCTGTCGGATTCAGTTCCGGAATCGCATCCTCCAGAACCTTTTCAATGAAAGAAGACTCCGCTGTGGCAACATTCATTCCAGGCGTCTTGAGAGAATATCTCTCACCTGTTTCAGACACTGAGCACCAATCTGTCTTGGTAGCTCCGCTTTCCGCTATAATGACCATAAAAAAAACAGTTTAGTGTTTGTTACATATGCACTCGGGCTCATATATATACAGTTCATGGATTTCCCTGTCATATCCCGGATAGAATCCCTTAGGCATACCCAAGATGATTCTCGCCCCTCTGTTCGCAAGGACTATAAGTTCACCGGTAAGCGGGTCGATACTGAGTCCTTCGATTTCTCCCGTCCTGCGAAAATCCGACATCGTACGATAGAGCTCCGGTCTCACCTGCTCCGGCAATACAGAACTGCCTGAAGGATATATTTCGCAGACATACAGATGATCAGGAAGATTTTTTTCAGCATCCCCGTCGTCGCAGGAGATGATTATGCTGCCGCCCTTGCAGACTATTCCCTGCTGAAGTCCCGGAGCCGGGTCCAATGCAACTTTTCCCACATACTCTCCGGTCTTGAGGTCATAGCAATACAGATGCGTGCCCTGAACCCAGTCAGCCATCCATACACGGCCATGCTCCTTATCTACGGCAAGACCGCAGACTTCCACCTGACCGGACGCGGGATTCCACGGAATGGAGCGCTTCCATTCCAATGTCTCCGCATCATAGACGGCAACCTGGATATTCTGTCCCACGCCATCAATGAAAGTCTCGATTCCGGCGTAAATCTCACCATTGTAAACATCAATGTCACCGATGTGGTTCGCCGAAAGCTCGAGGCTGCGGAAAGGGTCAATGTCAGAGCGCACGAGTTCTCCGTCTTTACGGTACTTGTAAAGCGCAGTCGAGCCGGATACGTAATAGTATTCGCCGTCTGACGCAATTCCCTGGCGTCCTCCGACTTCCATTACACGGGCCAATGTCCATCCGTCATCCGCTGTAAGTGACGGGCAAGATTGTCTGCATTGTGCATGCGACATAAACAGCCCGCTGCTCACAGAGAGCAGCAGGGCCATCAAAAAAAATCTTCTCTTCACGTTTATTACTTTTCAGGCATTGCCTCAAGAACTGCCTTGAGGAATTCCCAACATTTGTCTACCGTGTCAATCTTCACTCTCTCATCAGGTGAATGAGGGTGCAGGATTGTAGGTCCGAATGAAACCATATCCCAGTTAGGATATTTTGCACCGAGAAGAGCGCACTCAAGTCCCGCATGGATAGCAGTAACCTTCATATCCTTACCGAAGAGTTTCTTGTAAACATCCTTCATTGTGGCGATGACAGGTGTAGAAGGAAGCGGAACCCATCCTGAATAGGCTCCGTATGAAGTGAACTTGGCGCCGGCCAGTTCGAAGAGGCAACGCATTCTCTCTGCAAGATCCATCTTGGCTGAATCCAGGGAGCTTCTCAAGTATGAAAGTACTGTAATGTGTCCGTCCTGAATTCTTACGACAGCCATGTTTACGGATGTCTCCACGAGACCGTGCATGACAGGGCTCATTCTGTCAACGCTGCTAGGGCACGCGCAGATGGCCTTGACTGCCTTCTGCATAACCTCATCCTCCACATATGCGGCAGGCATATCGCACTTCTCGAAGAAGCATGCTGCAGAAGGGTCGGTATCAGCATATTCAGCCTTGACCTCAGCGAATACAAGTTCGACGATCTTCTTGACCTCGTCAACTCTGCCGGCAGGTACAAGCACGTCAGCAGTAGCCTCAAAAGGAATCGCATTATGGAGACTGCCTCCTACGAAGTCAGCAACTTTCACGTCATATTTCTCTACGAGCGGAAGAAGGATGCGGGCAACAATCTTGTTTGCATTGGCTCTGTACAATACGATATCCTGACCGGAATGTCCGCCCTGAAGGCCTTTCACTGAGAGTCTATATGCCTCATAACCGGCAGGTGCCGGCATTGACTTATACTCGAAATCAGCTTTTCCGTACAAACCGCCGGCGCATCCGATATAAAGCTCGCCTTCAGCCTCTGAGTCAAGGTTCAGAAGGACATCGCCCTTCAGTTCGCCAGGTTTGAGTTTTTCCGCTCCTGTCATTCCTGTTTCCTCATCATAGGTGATAAGCGCCTCTACAGGGCCGTGTTTGAGGGTATTGTCCTCAAGAACGGCAAGTGCAAGACATACTCCGATTCCGTCGTCGGCTCCGAGGGTAGTACCCTTTGCTGTTACCCACTCACCGTCAATCTGTGTCCGGATAGGATCCTTGAGGAAATCATGAACGGTCTCGGCAGTCTTCTGTGGAACCATGTCCACATGTGCCTGGAGGATGACTCCTCTTCTGTTCTCATAACCCGGTGTAGCCGGTTTGCTGAATATGATATTGCCGGTTTCATCTCTGCGCACATCTACATTGTGCTCTTTTCCCCAGTCAAGAAGGAACTGCTCAGCTTTCTCTTCATGCTTTGAAGGACGGGGAATCTGTGAGAGTGCATCGAAATTTCTCCACACGCCTTTCGGCTCTAAATCTTTGATAGTCATGATCTATTAGTTTAAAGTGATTATTTGGTATTTATCTGAAATGTACTTTCAATTCCGAGCTGATACACTGGTACCCTGCTCTGCAGAAGGACATTGACACCATCCGTCAGTTTGATCGAGCAGGATGCAGGAACACGATAGTGGGCGACTGTACCCTTGGCTGAAGATGATTTTCCCGGAACCTGACTGACAGGCTGGGCTGCAACTTCGAGAAGATATGGCTTACCTGAAAGGTCATCTGCCGGCACGAGGCCTTTGGAATCAGAAAGACGGAAAGCGACATACAGCTGGGACTCATTGCTCTTCTCAGGAACCACGTCATAGTTCATCTTCTGGGTAGAATACTCGCTGTAGCCTATGAACATCGACATGTACTCGCTCTCGAGACGGGAAATCTCCTCCACTGCGGAAGCGAGCGCCTCGCCGCTGAAAGTGGCATCGGTATCGCCTGTAACTATCTGGACCTTTTTCTTCCTGAGGTTGAAAATCATCTCGGCAGCCTCTTTGGCCCTGGATTCCAGCGACTTCTGGACAACCATCTCCTGCTGGACAGCCACTTTGTTGTAGGCGGACTCGCTTTTCACGTTACGGTATAGAGTGGTCGCCTCGGATGTCAGATTCGAAGAAAGGCCCTTGTCTGAAAAGTCAGCCTTTCCGAATGCCGGGAAACGCCATTCGGTATCGCCTGCGGCAGATGAGACTGAGACCAGCCCCTGCGAGGTCAATGACAGGAAGGCAGGCATGCCTGAACCCGGGGCAACAGTATATCTGTAGGCCTGGTCAGCTTCAGTGCAAGGTGTCATTTTCACGGAAGTTACCGAATATGAGACGGCATCCGCCTGTCTTGCATTGACACCAAGGTATTTCTGTGCGTATTTGGCATAAGGGCCGGCATAGAAATGCTCGCCGCTGGCCTCCACCTCAAGTCGGATGACCGTGGACGGTAGCGAATATACCAGACAGCCTTCAGGGTCTTTCTGCGCATTCTGGGCAGAAACAGCAGGCAGGAACAACATGGTCCCGGCCACCAAACTAAGAACTCTTTTCATACTGTAAATATTTTTCATGTTCGGTTTCTTATTTTTTCCATCTATTATGTGTCCACAGATAATTCGCCGGCTGGTCAATGATATCCTTTTCCAGCAGCCTGTAGAACTTGTTCATGACGTCTTCCGGAGAAAACTGCGACGCATCTTCGCAGATTTCTGTGAATGTCATCTCGTAGCCGAAATCCTTTTTCGCGCGGAATGCCATATAGACGACGGCAAAATGGAATTTGCAGGCCAATGTCGCGCCTCCGGTCATGGTCTGGGTCGGCTGGTTCATGAAATTGTCCACGACATGGCCCGAAGCATAGTTATATGGGCACTGGTCAGTCGGGAACACGTAGATATGCTTTTCATTCCTGTGCTGAATGACGTAGCGCATTATGTTCCGCGATTCTATATAGCAGGTCGAATAGTTTTCAGGCGAAATCGGAGCACATCTGTTAAGTCCAAGAATCTTGTCCCAGAAACTGTTTTTCAATTCCTTGTATATGACAGTGACATCCTTTTCCTGGAACTCCACAGAATCAGGAGCATACGCATAATTCCTGATTCCTCCTGTCAGTTCCCAGTTACCGAGATGCGAATTCATCAGGATTACGCCGGGCCTTTCCTTATACAGACGGTTCAGCACATCGGCATTGACAAGTTCGCAAATATGGGATTCGTGCAGACGTTTCGTGTCGTGCGCACCGGCGAACCAGAATGTTTCCGCCACAAGATTGCCGAAATGCCTGTAGAAATTCTTGGCGATGGATTTCAATTCCCAATACTTCTTTTCAGGGAAAGATCTGGCCAGATTCATCATCACAACATCCCTCCTGTAATGGAGAGGCCCATAGACTACCCAAGCAATGATTTTTCCCCATAAATAGTGCAGTTTCAGAGGCTGCAATGCAAGCAGTCTCATCATGCCCTTCATTATGTTTACTCCAAACTGCATAATATAATTCCTTCACAAATAACAAATATAGTCATTATTCTTAATTCTTGTGCATCTGCGACCTTACTTTTCAATCCGATTTTCGGGCGGCAACTCACAAAATGGCACTTTTCTACACAAAACGATTAAAATTTGTATGTAAATGGCTTTGATTACTTGACATTTTCAACGATAATTGCTAAGTTTGTAAGTCCACACATGGAATTAATTAACTATTAAAAACACATAACAATGTTCAAAGATCAGCCGAAAGGATTGTTCGCCCTCGCTCTGGCCAATACAGGAGAGCGATTCGGGTACTACACCATGCTCGCTATTTTCCTCCTGTTCATCCAGGCAAAATTCGGATTCAGCGCAGCCGTTTCCACCCAGATTTATTCCATCTTCCTGGCAGCGGTATATTTCATGCCTCTGTTCGGTGGTATGCTCGCCGACAAGATCGGTTACGGCAAGTGCGTCACCACAGGTATCGCCGTCATGTTCTTCGGATACCTCTGTCTGGCAATTCCTACAGGACCGGATATCGCAGGTAAAATTCTGATGTTCGGAGCACTTGCTCTCATCGCCATCGGTACCGGACTCTTCAAAGGTAACCTCCAGGTCATGGTCGGAAACCTCTATGATGATCCTAAATATGCATCTAAGCGCGACTCTGCATTCAGCCTCTTCTACATGGCCATCAACATCGGTGCAATGTTCGCTCCTTCGATGGCAAAGGCTGTCACCAATTTCTTCCTCGGCAAATCAGGTCTCGTATATAACGCAAACATTCCTGCCCTCGCCCATCAGATGATGAACGGCACCATCACCCCTGAAAACGCAGAAAAGCTTCAGGGCCTTGCCGCTTCAATGTCAGGCGCATCAGGAATGGACATGACTTCATTCAGCGAGATGTACATCGAGAAACTTTCTACAGCATATAATTACGGATTCGGTATCGCCTGCATCTCACTCATCATTTCGGTAGCAATCTATTTCAGCTGCCGCTCATGGTTCAAACATGCTGACGTCAATGCAAAACAGGCAAAAGCCGCACACAGCAATGAGGTCGAGCTCACACCGGAGCAGACAAAGAGCCGTATCACCGCCCTTATGCTTGTATTCGCTGTCGTTATCTTCTTCTGGATGGCATTCCACCAGAACGGTGCTACAATGACATTGTTTGCAAGAGACTACACAGCCAGCACAGTAACAGGTGCTACAAGAATCGGATTCAACATCTGGAGCCTTGTTCTGATAGCAATTTCAGTCTATACGCTGTTCGGAGTATTCCAGTCTGAAAAGACAAGCGGAAAAGCAATCTGCGGCGTTGCCACCCTCGGTTTGTGGGGCGTTGCCTACGCTATCTTCTCTGGTATGCCTGCAGTCGTAAACATCCTTCCTTCAGACTTCCAGCAGTTCAACCCATTCTTCGTGGTAGCATTGACACCGGTATCTCTCGCGATTTTCGGCGCACTCGCAAAGAAGGGCAAAGAGCCTTCAGCTCCACGCAAGATCGGTCTCGGAATGATTGTCGCAGCGGTAGGTTTCTCCATCCTCACATTCGCATCACTCAATCTCGCATCACCTAAGGAACTCGGCGGAACAGTCAGCCCTGACCTCATCTCACCGGACTGGCTCATTTCGACTTATCTGGTACTTACCTTCGCAGAGCTTCTGCTCTCACCAATGGGTATCTCATTCGTATCGAAGGTTGCCCCTCCTAAATATAAGGGAGCTATGATGGGTTGCTGGTTTGCAGCTACCGCCCTCGGAAACTATCTGGTTTCCATTCCTGGTCTCCTCTGGAACAAGATTCCTCTGTGGGGTGTTTGGGGACTTCTCATCACACTCTGTCTCCTTTCAGCCCTCTTCATCTTCTCTATCATGAAGAAGCTCGAAACAGCTACCGAGTGCTAAAATAAACCGACATATCAGATGAGGAAAGTCAGACAGGCTTTCCTCATTTGCTTTAAGGATTACTAAGTAAGCGTTAAAAAATGACAAAAGAAACTATAGCTCTGCTCAAGGAATGGGCCCAGACATACAACAATCCGGAATACTTCAGGGAAGACCCGATCGCATTCCCTACGAAGTTCACTGAAATGATGAAAGCCGGAAAATGCAACCTGAAAGATGTGGAGATAGCTGCCGTCTTCGCTGCACATTTCGCTTGGGGGCGCAGGTCAATGATAGTACGCGACAGTGGACGCCTGTTCGATGAAATGGACTGGAAACCATACGATTACGTAATGAAAGGCGAATGGCGTGACGACCAGGTCAGCATTCACAGAACCATAAAATGGAGCGAAGTGGCAGCCATCTGCAAAAGATTGAAAGACATCTATGAAAGACAGGAGAGCATAGAAACATTGACAGTACCCCAAATCAGGACATCAGTCTTCGGACAGAAGGAAGATGCGAAGGCTCCGAACAAGAAGATCAATATGATGAGACGCTGGATGGTCAGGGATGACGGCAAGGTGGACCTCGGGCTCTGGAAGAACACATCCCCGGACACGTTGCTGATTCCGCTGGATATCCATGTGTATCAGCAGGCTACGGAGCTGGGGCTCACAGAAAGGAAGCCCAAGGACATAAAGACTGTCATTGAAATAACCGATTCTTTCCGCGACATTTTTCCTGGCGATCCATGCAAGGGAGACTTCGCGCTGTTCGGGTACGGCGTGACACATCAGGATTGACATTTGCGGGACTATTCTGCAGGCATTTCCATGGCAGCGCATACAAGTTTTGTACGGGAGCAGAATTTTTCGTATATTGGCAATGATAAATCTGAACAAACGCAGCCATGCCACAGCTATACGTCATATCAGGATGCAACGGTGCCGGAAAAACTACGGCATCCTATGCGCTGCTTCCCGAGATGCTCGGATGCAGCCAGTTTGTGAATTCCGACGAATTCGCAAAAAGTCTTTCACCTTTCAGTCCAGATGCTGCTTCCATTCAGGCCAGCAAGCTTATGTTATTGAAAATGAACTATCTTTTCAAGCGCAATGAAGACTTCGCAATAGAGACGACGCTGGCCACAAGGAGCCTGAAAAAGACTATCATCAAGGCGCGGGCACAGGGCTACCGAATCACGATATTGTACTTCTGGCTGAACTCCCCCGAACTTGCCGTCGAAAGGGTGAGGGCGAGGGTTGCAGCCGGTGGGCACAACATCCCGGAAGAAACCATAAGACGACGATATATGGCCGGACTGCACTATTTTTTCAATATATATAGGAATATGGCAGACCGGTGGATTCTGGCGGACAATTCCCAGATTCCGTTCAGGGTCGTCGCCGAAGGGCAGGCAGGCAGGCTGACCATTAAAGACGAACAGACATATTCAAAGATACAAGAATTGGCGGACTTTGCTGAGAAATCTCTTTCCGGGGAATGATTCTTCAGACTTCCCCACCGCTGAAAACTGATTAAAAACATGATATCAGACAAACAATTTTACTTAGACACATTCAACATTGATGAAAACGACTTGAGGAAACTCACTGTCACCGCATTGTCCCACGGAGGAGACTATTGCGACTTGTATTTCGAAAACACGATGCTCCAGACCCATCAGCTAATGGACGGGGAAGTTTCGTCAAGCGGACTCAACATTGACTATGGAGTCGGTATCAGGGTCCTCTGCGGAGAAAAGACCGGCTACGCATATTCGGAAAGCACAGAGTGGGCAGACATGGAAAGTGCCGCAAAAGCCGCTTCCGCAATATCTCAGGGTCAGGCGGTCAAGCCACGCGACACCAGAAGTATCGGAGCGACATATACGGCTCAGGAAAACAACGGAGGCAGACTGGTGAGGAGACTTTACCCTGGACAGCCTACTCCGCGTGCGGACAGATATCCAATTCTGCAGAACTGGAGAGAAACCAGCCCCGCCATCGCCGTGGAATATCTAGGGAAACTGGAGAAATCCATCAAGAAGAGAGATGGCAGAATCACCAGCGTCATCTGCGTATTGTCCAGCCAGACAAGCGATTACCTGATGTACAATTCCTTCGGGGAACTGAAATACGAGACCAGACCGATGACCACCGTCCAGGCCATGCTCGTGGCTGACAACGGCAAGGGAAAGATTCAGAAGAACGTATCCAGAAGCTTCAGGAAAGGAGCTGAGATGACTACAGACGAACTGATAGAAGAAATCGCGGAGAAAATCACCTGCGGCATTGATGAGGCCTTCGAAGCGGTGCGTCCGAAAGGCGGTCAGATGCAGGTGGTCATGGGCGCGGGAGCTTCAGGAATTCTGCTCCACGAGGCCATGGGACACGCTTTCGAAGCCGATTTCAACAGAAAGGGACAGTCCATTTTCTCTGACAAGATGGGACAGCGCGTCTGCCCTGAAGGAATCAATATCGCTGACGATGCCACAATCCGCGGAAACCGCGGTTCCCTCAATTTCGACGACGAGGGCGTCCCGGGCCAGAGAACGCTCATGGTGGAAAACGGAATACTGACCTCATATCTCCACGACAGAATCAGCGCGAAATTCTACGGAGTAGCTCCTACCGGAAACGGACGTCGAGAATCCTTCCGTTCGAGTCCAATCCCGAGAATGAGAGCCACTTATATGGAAAGCGGAAACGCCGAACCGGAGGGAATCATCGCCTCCGTGTCCAAAGGAATTTATGTCAATGAATTCAGCAACGGTCAGGTAAAAATCGGCGAGGGCGACTTCACATTCTTCGTGAAGAGCGGCTTCCTGATCGAAAACGGAAAGCTGACGACACCTGTGAAGGACATCAATGTCATCGGAAACGGCCCTCAGGCATTGAAAGATATCGTTGCGGTCGGAAACGATTGTGTGATAGACGACAGCGCCTGGACTTGCGGCAAGGGACAGTCAGTTCCGGTCTGCTGCGGAATGCCGACCGTCCTTATCGACAATCTTACTGTAGGAGGAGAATAAAATGGAGAATATGATCAACGGAATGATAACTGAAGAAGAGAAGGCATTGGCAGACAACAGCATTGACATGGCTCTTGAAGCTGGCGCCTCTGCGGTTCAGGTCACATTGGACAAGGCCAAGACTGAGATTATCGCACTTTTGGACGGAGAGATCGACAATATCAGGCAGACTGGAGACAGGGCATTGACTTTCAAGGTCTTTGCTGACGGAAAATATGGGGTATTCTCCACGAACAGGCTCGAAGCGGAAAGTGTCCGCAACCTCCTGAAGATGGCGGTAGAAAATGTCAGACTGCTTGCGCCGGACAAGTTCCGCAGACTGCCGGACAAAGAGGAAACGGCCAAAGACGCCATCCGCGGAGATGAAATGGAACTTTGCTGGGACGGTTACGATTCAGTGACATCCGAGGAGAGGCTTGGCATGGTCAGAAGAGCATCCGTATTCAGTGAGTTTTCCGTGGATTCCCCCGATAGGGAATGGAAACTGGTCTCCGAAGAAGTGGAATACAACAACACATTGACAGACACATACTTGACCAGTTCCGACAGAATCGCTTGCAGACAAATCGAGACATCTTTCGAGGTCTGCAGCAATGTGACAGTCGAGGACAAGGAGGGCAACAAATACAGCGGACTATGGTGGGATTACAGCATCAGTCCGGAAAAGGTGCTTGCCTCCGACTGCGGCCACAAGGCCGTAATGCAGGCAGCAAGCCAGATAGGTCAGGTCAATGTCAATGGAGGGAAATACAGAATGGTCGTCTCAAGGAGGGTCTCAGGAAGATTGGTGCAGCCTGTCCTCAATGCCCTTTCGGGCAGGGCCATACAGCAGAAATCATCCTTCCTGACTGAAACTTTAGACAAGAAGGTTTTCAGCGACGGACTTACCATCCTGGACAGGCCGAGGGAAAAAGGAAAGAGCGGGTCAAACCTGTTCGACGGTGAAGGAAGGGCATGTCTGGACAGGGACATCATTGTAAATGGTGTCATAAAAGAGTATTTCATAAACACTTACATGTCCGGCAAACTTGGAATGCCGGCAACTTCGGATGGCGCGAACAGGCCTGTCGTCCAGCCGTTTGTATCAAAGGAACTCGGGGCCGGGGGCAACATTGACCTTACTCTTCTTCAGGAAGCGGATGTGCTCGCGCTTTGCGGTTCCGGTATTCTGGTAACGGATTTCAATGGAGGCAACTGCAACTCAGCCACCGGCGATTTTTCTTACGGCGTGGAGGGATTTGTCTTCGAAAACGGGGAAATCAAGTCACCCGTTTCAGGGATGCTGATAACCGGAAACATGAAAGAACTCTGGAGCAATCTGTTGGTGGCTGCTTCTGACACGATGGAAGGTTTCAGCAGGCAGGTTCCGACTCTGGCTTTCGATGATGTGACGTTCAGCGCATAAACATACTATTATTACTGGGGCGTTTTTGTGTAATGTTCTATAGGACAACACAAAAACGCCCCTTTTTAACAAAAACGTTATAAAACGATTTGGAAAGCTGGTATAATAAGCTTATATTAGTACTTTAATCTATAGCCGGACCGAGTGGCGCTACTAGAAAAACCAACAGATATTACAGTTTCCAAGAGAAACGACACATAATAATTTTTATACACTACCGCTTATGATTAAAGCAAACAATCAAAAGGGATTGGCAGGACGCCGATTACTTATTGCTTTAGCGGCATTCACACTACTTCCAGCCGGAAGAGCCGACTGTTTGGCAAACAGTCCGGGCAATGTCGCGTCCGATTCAGCAAGCACTCTCATGCAAGACCAGAAAAAAGAAATCTCAGGAACCGTCCTGGATTCCAATGGCGAACCGCTAGTGGGCGTAAGCGTCATTGAAAAAGGAAGCATGAACGGTGTCATTACAGACAGCCACGGCCGTTTCAACATTACAGTGAAAGCAGGAGCCGTGCTTCAGTTCTCATCCATTGGATACACTGATAAAGAAGTAGTTGCAGCCCCTGGAATGAGGGTGACACTCGAAGATGACAGCGAGCTGCTTTCAGAAGTCGTTGTCGTGGGTTACGGTAGCCAGAAAAGGGCAAGCCTCACAGGTTCCATCGCAGTCGTCGATGTAGAAAAGACTCTCGACAGCCGTCCTATCGCTGACGTAGGACGAGGACTGCAGGGCTCGGTTCCTGGAGTGAACATCAGAATCCCGACCGGTGAAGTCGGTTCCGACCCTATCATCAATATCCGCGGACAGATCGGTTCCATCTCAGGTAACAACAACCCTCTGATTCTCCTCGACAACGTGGAGATTCCAAGTATCCAGATGGTCAATCCTGACGATATCCAGTCTATTTCAGTCCTGAAGGATGCCGCGGCATCTTCAATCTACGGTTCCAAGGCTGCCTTCGGTGTAATTCTCATCACCTCAAAGACGGGAGCGGGAAAAGAGAAAATCGAAGTCACATACTCCGACAACTTCTCATGGCAGAACACCGCCAAGAAAATCGAAATCGGAGGACTTGGAGCATTGAAATACACCCTCGACGCACAGAAGAACATGGGTGCGGCGATGCCTGCCGGCGGTTTCTGGCGAATCAGCCCTGAAAGCTATGAGAAGGCTGTCGAGTGGCAGAAACTCTATGGCGGAAAAGTCAAGGACGGAGATCCTGTCGTCTATGGAAGAGACTGGTACTATGACGGAGTCAACAAATATGGCTATCGTCTCTATGACGGAGCAAAGGCAATGATACGAGAATGGGCCCCTAGCCAGTCGCACAACCTTTCCATCAGCGGAACATCAGGCAAGACATCGTACAATGTGGGCCTCGGCTACCTCAGACAGAGCGGTATGTCCAGAACCGCGCAGCACGATGACTTCACCAGATACAACTCATCCATCAGCGTCACATCCAACCTGAACAAATTCCTCAGCATCCGTGCAAGTTCCATCTTCTCGGACCGCAACAAGAGATATCCGGGTGTCGGCACGACTGTAGCCGACCCATGGCTCTACCTCTACAGATGGAGCCCGCTCTTCCCTATCGGAGTCAAGGAAAACGGAAACGACCTCCGCGAGGCCGCATACGAGCTCAGGGCAGCCAACACCGACAACCTGAGAAACAGATATTTCAATGTCAATCTAGGTGCGACAGTGAACATCACCAAGAACTGGGACGTGAAGTTCGACTACACCTACGACCAGAGGACACAGGAGAAGAACTCTTCAAACCCTCAGTTCAGAGGCGGACAAATGTGGTACTCGCCTACCGAATGGTTCGGAGAGGACGGTTCAAGGGTTTATGTCAATGAAGCAGGACAGATCGTGGATCCGTCAGCAGACGGGTCAATGCCGGGATATTGCTTCCCTGTGCAGGACTACTTCTCGAACGTCACTTCCACCAGCATTACCCGCTACAGATATGCGAACACGACCAATACCATCAACGCATATACGACTTACAATCTACTCCTCGGTTCCGGCGGTCAGCATGACATCAAAATCATGGCCGGACTCAACAGGGTCGCAACCACTTGGGAGTCAGTAGAGGCAAGCAAGACAAACCTCCTCAACATTGACAATCCACAGTTCAACACTGCGACAGGAGACCAGTTCGCAGACGGAAACACAAACTGGGATTCACAGCTCGGATTCTTCGGCCGTCTGAACTACTCATTCGGCAACAGATACTTCCTCGAGGCCAATATCCGCCGCGACGGTTCTTCGAAGTTCCCTTCACACCTCAGATGGCAGACATTCCCTTCATTCTCAGGAGGTTGGATCTTCACCAATGAGAAGTTCATGAAGAAGGTGGAGCCGGTGCTCAGCTTCGGTAAGATCAGGGCTTCATGGGGAAGCATCGGAGACCAGTCCGTAGCAAACACACTCTATCTCTCCACACTCTCGAGTTCGCAATCCAACTGGCTTGACGGTTCCGGAAACAAGACCACACAGTATGGAACTCCGTCTCTTGTGGACTATGACATCACATGGCAGAGGATCGAGACCCTCGACGTAGGTGCAGACCTCAGATTCTGGAAGAACCAGATCGGCATCACATTCGACTGGTTCCAGAGAGACACCAAGAACATGATCATACCTGGTGAAGACCTCCCTGTAACCCTCGGAACAACAGCTCCTAGAGGAAACTACGGAAGCCTCCGCACACGCGGATGGGAGTTGGCTCTCGATTTCGGATTCAGATTCCAGAATGGTCTCGGAATCAATGGTATGGCTACCCTCTCAGATGCAGTAACCGACATCACGAAGGGTGCAGACTGGGCTACACCTTGGGAAAACAGACTTCTTTCCAACGCATACTCTACCGGCAGACGTTACGGCGACATCTACGGATTCGTGACGGACAGACTCTTCCAGAAGGACGACTTCGTATATGGGCCTGACGGAGAAATCGAAAAGATTACCGTAATCTATAAGGGCACAGCCCGCACAACCTTCAAGCAGTCCGCCAAATATCCTGTATATCAGGTTCATTACGAGAACAGCGACAAACTCATTTTCGCTCCTGGAGACACGAAGTTCGTCGATGTGGACGGTGACGGATATATCACACCTGGAGACGGCACCAACGGCAATCCTGGAGACCAGGTAGTCATCGGAAACTCTACTCCTAGATATGAATACGGTTTCAGGCTCGGCGCTGACTGGAAAGGATTCGACTTCTCCATCTTCTTCCAGGGCATCGGAAAGCGCAAGATCTGGGGAAGCGGACAGCTCGCAATTCCAGGATACTCGGCAAAGGAAGGCGCATTGCCTAAGACCTTCACCAAGGACTACTGGACAGAGGACAACACTGATGCATTCTATCCGCGCGCATGGAACCTCAACGGCAGCGATACAGGTTTCAGCATGCAGAGACAGAGCCGGTATATGCTGAACATGGCATACCTGAGAATCAAGAACATAACCCTCGGTTATTCAGTGCCTGAGCGTTATCTTTCCAAGGTCAGGGTCAGCAAGGCAAGAGTTTACCTCTCACTTGAAAACTTCTTCACATTTGACCACCTGAGAGGACTTCCTATCGACCCTGAGGCAATTTCAGGTTACTCTATGTTCTCAACCAACTACAATATGGGACGTACCGGTACCGGAACACCTGTATTCAAGTCAGTATCATTCGGTGTACAGTTATCATTCTAATGAGGAATCACATGAAACACAGATTTATATATATACTCACGGGACTTGCTCTGCTGATGGGCAGTTGCGATGTCCTGGACAGGCCGTCACGAACCACAGCTGAAGACGAGAGCTACTGGAAGAGTGAAGAGAGCCTCAGATTATACGCCAACTCGTTCTACGGCTATTTCTTCACCGGCTATGGTGTCAAATACACCACAGCTTACGCTCCTGGCAACAGCTACTCTTTCAACGACGACGTTCTCCGTCTATCGTCCCAGTCCCAGTTCACACGTTCAGTGCCCACCTCCAAGGGAAGCACAAGTCTTGACCTGGGAGTATGGCAGAGCGAATATACCGGACCTGACTGGAATTTCGCATGGATCAGAAAGGCAAACATCATGTCCGACAGGATGGAGGCCAGAATGAAAGGCACCCTCAGCGACGAGCAGTTCAACCACTGGATGGGTATCGCCCGTTTCTTCAGGGGACTCGAATATGCAAGACTTGTAAATGTCTTCGGAGATGTTCCCTACTACGATTATGCTCCTGAAAACACAGAGCTGGATGCCCTATACAAAGACCGCGACAACAGAGATGATGTCATGGACCATGTCTATGACGACTTCGAGTTCGCACTTGCCAATGTCCGACTAAATGACGGACAACAGCAGGTCAACAGATACATCGTATCAGCCCTCGTGAGCAGATGGGCCCTCATCGAAGGAAGCTGGCAGAAGTACTATTACCAGAATGACGAAAGGGCCAAGAAGTTCTTCAACCTCGCAGTAGAGGCCGCCGACAAAGTAATCAGCAGCGGCAAATATGCCATCACCGAGGAATTCAGAAACCTTTTCGGTTCCAAAGACCTTACATCCAGCAAGGACGTCATCCTCTACCGCAAATACGATGCTTCCCAGGGCGTAACACACTGTGTGGCTTCTTATTGCAATGTAAACGACCCTACCGACATCGGTGCGAACCTGACTCTCATCAAGTCATTCATCTGCAATGACGGAAAGGCATGGAACGATCCCAACTCGACAGTAGCCGGCGCTTCCGATTTCAGCCTCGCAAATCTCATCAAGACACGCGACCCTAGATTCGAAGCTACCTTCTACAACAAGACAACTCCTAAGAACAAGGCCAGCTATCTCTACATGACCAAGTTCATTCCCCGCTCCGCGCTCGAATATCTCAACAAAAAAGGCGGAACACCTGCTCCTGAATTTCAGGGAGAGAAGAACGTGACCGGATATCCTGTACTCAGATACGCCGAAGTCCTCCTCAACTGGATCGAGGCCAAGGCTGAACTCCAGTTCCTCGGAGAAGGCACCGTGACACAGGAAGACATCGACAATTCCATCAATGCCATCCGCCACCGTCCTATCGCGGAAGAGGCCATGAACCAGGGAGTACAGCAGACTGCCGACATGAAGCTCGCCACCCTCACCGACGATCCTTCGAGAGACAAGACCGTCCCTGCCCTCCTTTGGGAAATCAGACGTGAACGCAGAATGGAGCTTGCATTCGAATTCTCGAGAATCATTGACCTCAGAAGATGGGGCAAAGTCGAGTACATGGACACTGATTTGAACAAGGAACTGCTCATGGGAACATGGGTGAACTTCGATACGGATGCTCCGGATGAGCTGAAGCCTGCCAATGTCAACAAGCTCCGCGTAGTGGACATGAAAGGCAAGGAAATAGTTTACAACGGTTCCAATGCTGCCCAGATGAAGGGATTCTTCTACTCGCCTGAGGCTCTCGGACGCCAGCCGTACATGAACATTCCTAATGTCAATCCTTATCTCTGTCCTATCGGAACAAATCAGATAAGCGACTACAAGAAACGCGGCTATACTCTCACCCAGACTGAGGGATGGCCTGACGAACAGTAATTTAGCATTGAATTGATATGAAGAACATATTATACTTCATCAGCGCTGCGGCGATATGCACAGGCATGTTCACCGCTTGCGAGGACAATCTGCCGGAGAGCAGGGACTTCCCTTACGAGACAAATCTCGTCTCCATAAAGATTGTCAATGCCGGTGCTGACGGCAATACCATCGTGGAAGGAACAATCGACGAGAACAAGAAGGAAATCACGTTCCCGAAACTCGACAAGGACTCTCCATTTGCAGAACTCCGTGTGGAAGCCAGCGTATCTGAGGGAGCGGAGCTCACCCAGACGACTTTCGACTACTCTATGGAAGAAGGCGTGGCCAGCAAGACAGCTGTCATCCGCGTCCAGAACCACAAGAGATATACCGACTATTTCATGACTGTCAAGCGCCGCATCCCTGTATATGGAGCGGACTTCGAAAAGGCAGTTGAATACAAGTTCCTGGACGCATCCCAGATACCGGGAGGAACAGGCAGCGTTTCCAGAAGCGCCGACTTCGACGGTGAGAACGTGCTGATAGTAAGAAGGACACCTCCTTATATCCTCAAATATGAGGACCTGAAGGCCGGCAAGATCCAGCCTAAGGAACTGGACATGACAGATGTTTCCGGCGGAACCTTCCCTGTCAACTGCGGTTTCCTTGCAAACGGACATATTTATATTGCGTCCCTTTCAGGTGCCGCCGCGTCACCTCTCAAGATTTACTACTGGGAGAATGCTGACGCCAAGCCGGAAGTAATCGGCAACTTTACAAATATTCCGGGTGCCGATGCAAGACACGGAGACGTGATTTCCGCCAGCATTGACAAGAACGGAAACGGATACATATTCTTCGGTTCGAACGGTTCGAAGGATTTCATAAGAATCAAGGTTTCGGACCACAAGACCACCAGCGAGCCGACGGTTCTCGCAAGTAATGCCAATGCTACCCCTAACACCTATGTATATAGGATTGAGGACACTGACAAGTACCTGTGGAGCGGACTTCGCCTGCCGGTAACATTGACAGACGAGAACGTTACCCCTGGCGGGGCGACATTGCCGCTGGACGACAATATCTTGCCGAAAGAGTCCGTAGCCGCAAGAATGTTCACCTTCAATCAGGAGAGATACCTCATGGCATGTGTTGCGAAATTCGGAAGCGCAAGCCAGGTAACCCCTACATTGAACGTATATAACCTAACCAAGGGTGCAACTCCTGAAGAGGCTATGGAAAACTTCAAGGCAGCAGAATCACACCAGCCTGACTACTCTGTAATCATCGGCGGAGATTCCGGCATCACGGCTCCGGGTATAAGCACCAACTATCACATCATCAAGGATAGTGAAGGCAAGGATGAAAAACTTGTCATCTTCGGTTACCGGCTCAATACCGGATTCGTAATCACTGAATTCCCTATCAAGCAAGAAGAAGACTGATGAAAACGAATTTCAGATATTTTCTTTATGCAGCAGCCGTCGTCCTGGCGGCTGCCTGCAATGAAAAGCAGGAACTCCCGGATAGACCTGACAAACCCGGAACCAATCCGGATAAACCTACTGCCGAGGTTCCTGTCTTACCACGTCCTCAGCTGAGAGGAGCATGGATGGCGACAGTGTGGGGACTTGACTGGCCGGACGGAAATCACGACGCAGCCAGCCAGAAATCACTCTACACCGAGTATCTGGATCTATTCAAAAGACTGGGTATCAATGCAGTATTCTTTCAAGTACGCGGAATGGCCGATGCCTACTATGAGTCATCATACGAGCCATGGAGCCGCTCCATTACCGGAACGCAGGGGCAGAAACCAAGTTATGATGTCATGGATTTCCTCATCAGCGAGGCCCACAAAAGAGGAATCGAATTCCACGCCTGGATAAATCCTTACAGGGTTTCAACTCCTTCCTATTTCGGCGAAGGCCTGGATCCGAAGATTCCCGCTTCGATGGTGAAGAAATATGACAAGATTTGGGTCTATAATCCAGCTCTTCCTGAAGTCAGACAGAGGATTGCAGACATCGTGAAGGAGATCGTAACCAAGTTCGATGTGGACGGAATCCATATGGACGACTATTTCTATCCGTCAGTTTCATCTCTTGGAGATGAGGATGACTTCAAGAAATACGGTTCTAACTATAATTCCATCGAGGATTTCAGGAGAGGCAACATCTTCGAGATGGTGAAACTTGTAAAGAATACAATCCGGTCGGCCAAACCGGAAGTGGCTTTCACTATAGGACCTCAGGGTAACTACGATAACAACTACAGTACCCAGTACATTGACATGCCTAAGGTATGTGCGGCGAAACTCATTGACGCGGCCATTCCTCAGCTCTACTGGTCCACAAAAGCAAGCAAGGACTACTATAACCCGAGACTTGACTGGTGGTCACAGAATGTAGGTTCAGTACCGATGATGATAGGACACAGCCTGAGCGGATTCAAAGAGAACAGCAGCGGATATGAGTCCTCTTCAGAACTTGAGACACAGTTCAGCCTGGCCGACAAGAAGTCGAACAGTTACGGACATCTTCTCTACAGTGCAAAGACCGTAAAGAGCGACCCTAAGGGTATCCAGTCCGTTATCAAGAGTTCATTCGGCAAGAAGGCGCTGATGCCTCATCTCGGAGGGACCGGAGCTGATGCCGCACCTGATGCTCCGAAGAACATCGTAATCTCAGGAGGAACACTAAACTGGGACAAGTCAGCCGGCGCCAAGTATTATGCCGTTTACATGAGCAACGGAAACAAGAAAGTCGCAACTCTGATAGATACTGTGGACGGAACATCTTACCAGCTTTCCGCGAAAGGTAAATATTTCGTTACAGCACTTGACAAGAACAATCTTGAAAGCAAGATATCAGAAATCGTAAAGTATTGATAATGGCGGGGTTTCGCCGACTCGAAGCCCAAAACTGACATTATATTACTGTGGACGGATGGCCGAGATTTGCGGTCATCCGTCCTGTTTTCGAGGAATGGTCGTTTTTTTTATGTAATTTTGTAGAATGTGTGAATCAAAGTGAACACGAAAAATTTATATAACATGAAGATAGAAAACAAAAAGGTAGTCGAGCTTACTTACGAGCTCACTGTAGATGGAAAGGTAGTGGACAGGACAACTGAAATGACAGGCCCGCTCGATTATATTCACGGAGAGCACATGCTCCTCCCCAAATTCGAGGCGGAACTGGAAGGACTGGAGCCGGAAAGCGAATTCGCATTCACATTGACACCGGAAGAAGGCTACGGCGAATACGATCCGAAACACAAATTCGAGATTCCTAAACAGTCTTTCGAAATCGACGGAAAAATCCGCGAGGACCTGATGCAGGTAGGAAAGATCATCCCTATGCTGAACAGCTCAGGAATGGTCGTACAAGGACTCATTGCCGCTGTCAATGATGATACGGTCACCATGGACTTCAACCATCCCATGGCCGGCAAGACATTGAATTTCAAGGGCAAGGTCGTTTCTGTCCGTGACGCTACAGAGAAGGAACTTACCGAGGGACTTCACGGAGAGTTCGTTCCGAAGGAAGGCGGATGCTGCCACAGCGGCTGCGGATGTCATCACGAGGACGGCGACCACGAGTGCTGCCATGGCGAGGGACATGAGGGCGGATGCTGCCACGGCAACGGACATGAAGGAGAGTGCCACTGCCATGGTGAAGGACACGAAGGAGAGTGCCACTGCCACGAAAACTAGACTCGTAAAATGAAGACAGCCGTAGTCATACTTAACTGGAACACAAAGAATTACCTTGAGCAGTTCGTTCCTGGAGTTCTCCGCTCTCTGGAGGGCGAAGACGCATGCCTTGTCGTGGCGGACAGCGCTTCGACAGACGGTTCCATGCAGATGCTTGCCGAGAAGTTCCCTGAAGTAAGGCAGATACGGCTGGACAAGAACTATGGATTTACCGGAGGGTACAACAGGGCCCTCCGGCAAATTGATGCAGAATACTACGTCCTTCTGAACTCTGACATTGAAGTGCCGGAAGGATGGCTCAAGCCGCTGGTGCAGACGATGGATTCATGTCCCGATGTGGGCGCCTGTTCCCCGAAACTGCATTCGTGGTTCGAAAAGGACAAATTCGAATACGCAGGAGCCGCCGGAGGATATCTCGACTATTTCGGCTTCCCGTTCTGCCGCGGCAGACTGATGAAAATGCTGGAAAAGGATGAAGGTCAATATGACAGGCGCGCCGACGTGCTTTGGGCTACCGGAGCGTGTCTTATGGTGAGGAGTTCGCTTTTCAACGGGCTGGGCGGTCTGGACGACAGGTTTTTCGCCCACATGGAAGAGATTGACCTCTGCTGGAGAATCCAGCTTGCAGGATACAGAATAAGAATCGTACCGGAGTCCCTCGTATATCATATAGGAGGCGGAACACTTCCTCAGACCTCCCCATGGAAACTCAAGCTGAACTACAGGAATAACCTGATGCTTCTGGAGAACAATCTGGCCAAGACACTGGCATTGACAATCTCCGAAAAGGAGAAAGGCATTGACAATTCCGGAAAGATTGCCGCGAAAGCGGTCAGGCAGGCCGGCAGGAGAATCTGGTTGAGGATGGTCATTGACGGGCTCACGGGAGCGGCGTATCTGCTGATGCTGAAACGGGACTACTTCAAAGCTGTCATTGACGCGCACAAAGAGTTCAGGCAGCTGTCGAAGCGGCCGGGAGCGGAGGAGGTCAATGAATGGCTGTCGGAGTCAGCCGCGAAAAGACCGGGGCCTCAGGTCCAGGGCATATATCCGCATTTGATTATCCCGATGGCCATATTCCTGAGAAACAAATCGTTCGGCATCATCAACAAATATTTTCAAAAATAATTCAGACCATGGTAATCATCATCGAAGGTGCGGGAGAAGTAGGTTCCCATCTGGCAAAGATGCTCAGCAACGAGGCCAATGACATCACTGTCATTGACATTGATGAAGAAAGGCTTGCGAGACTGAGCATGACGGCGGACATCGTCACCATACTCGGGGATTTGTCCTGCATCAAGGTACTGAAGGATGCAGGGGTGGAACATGCAGACCTTTTCATTGCAGTAAACCCGAACAGTTCGCAGGACGTGAATCTTGTGAGCGCGCTTCTGGCAAAGAAACTCGGCTGCAAGAAAGTTTGCGCCCGCATAAATAACGAGGAGTATCTTTCTTTCGAGAACAAACACCTGTTCACGGAACTTGGCATTGATCTTATGTTCTATCCCGAGAAGATTGCGGCCGGCGAAATCGCAGGTCTGCTCAAGCGTACCGCTTCGACGGAAACCATGGACTTCGCGAGGGGGAAACTGCAGCTGGCAGTGTTCAAGTTGGAGGATGACTCACCTATCCTTGACATGAAGATTGCCGAGTTTGCGGCCTGCGTCCCTTTCGGGACACAGTTCAGAGTCGTGGCCATATCTCGCAACGACACGACCATAATGCCGAAATTCGACACTCGTCTGAAGTATCATGACCTGGTCTATATCATAACCACGCGTGATGGCATCAATCCGCTGATGAATTTCCTGGGCAAGAGCAACATTGAAATCAACAATGTGATGATTCTCGGCGCAGGTGCCATCGGCGAAATGGTAGCGGGTTCCATCTGCAAGCAGGTCGAGGCCGTGAAGGTAATCGATTCCGACAAGCAGAGGTGCATTGAGTTGAGCGAAAATACCGATGACAATGTCCAGGTTATCAACGGGGACGGTCGTGATTCCGACTTCCTTCTGGAGGAAAACATCAAGGATTATGATGCTTTCGTGGCGGTTACGGACAATGATGAGGCCAACATCCTGGCCTGCGTCGTAGCCAAGCGATTCGGCGTGGAACGCACGATTGCGGAGGTCGAGAATCTGGAGTATATCCGTCTGGCCGAGGAGATGGGCGTGGACGCCGTCATAAACAAGAAGCTCATCACTGCCGGCAAGATATTCAAGATGACGCTCAGCAACAAGGTCCGTTTCGTGAAATACATGAGCGGAACCAATGCTGAAATCTTGGAATACATAGTCGCCCCGGACAGCGCAATAACACGCAAGACATTGAAAGACATTGACTTTCCTGAGAATGCCATCATCGGAGGAATTATCCGCGGCAATGATTATTTCATCGCTGTCGGTGACACTCAGATCGAGGCTTACGACAGGGTCGCCGTATTTGCCCTGCCATCAGCTGTCAAGGAAGTCGATAAGATGTTCAGATAATCAGAACCTTACAAAAGACATAAATTCATGGCATCATACCTGCAGATTGAAAACATAAGCAAGAGTTACGGCCCGAAGGTGCTTTTCGAGCATATCGGGTTCAATATCAACGAAGGAGACAAAATCGCGCTGATTGCCCCAAACGGGACGGGCAAGTCCACGTTGCTCAGGATATTGGCCGGAAACGACAAGTCGGACTCCGGCGGAAAAATCACATTCCTGAAGCATATACGCATCGCGTTTCTGGAACAGGAGTTCAGCCACGACCCTGAAAAGGTTGTCTTTACTCAGGTCATGGATTCAAGCAGGAATTTCACAGAGGGGCTGGATGATGACGACTTGTTTGCTTATGAACTCAGGGTCAAGAAGTTCCTGACAAGTTTCGGCATTGATGAAGGGGCATTGATGAAGAACCTTTCCGGCGGCGAGGTGAAGAGGGTGGCATTGACAGTCATGCTTGCTTCCGAAGCCGATTTCTTCATCATGGACGAGCCGACCAACCACCTTGACATTGATGCAATCGAGTTTCTGGAGAATTATCTCGGACATTCGCGCAGCACCCTGCTGATGGTGACTCACGACCGCTATTTCCTTGATCATGTGTGCAATACGGTCATGGAACTGGACCACGGGGCTGTCTATACCTATAGGGGAAATTACGAGAATTATCTCGAAAAACGCCAGGAACGCATTGACAATTACAATGCGGAGACTGCGAAAGTCAATAATATTCTCCGGAGGGAGCTGGAGTGGATCAGGAGTTCGCCTTGCGCCCGCACAGGAAAGGCCAGGTACAGGATCAATGCCTTTTATGACCTGAAGGACAGGGCCGAGCAGACTTACACGAGCAAAAAGGTGAGCCTGGAATCCATGGGAAAAGGCTCAAGGCTCGGAAGCAAGATAATTGACTGCAAGAATCTGAGTTTCAGTTACGGGGCTGACAAATATCTGGACCATTTCACATATAATTTCCAGAGATTCGAGCGTGTCGGCATCGTCGGAAAGAACGGTACCGGCAAATCCACCTTCCTGAACATCCTCACCGGGAACATACCGGAGAACGGAGAACTGAGCGGCATCATCGAGCGCGGAGAGTCATTGAAAATCGGCTACTACCGCCAGAGCGGAATGAAATTCAATGAGGATCAGACGGTTATGGAGATTGTCAGCGACACTCACCTTCTGAACCAGTTTCTGTTCAGCCACGACATGTTCACCACCAATGTTTCGAAGTTGTCGGGCGGCGAGAGAAGAAGGCTCTATCTGATGACGATTCTGATGCAGAATCCGAATCTGTTGATTCTGGACGAGCCGACCAATGACCTGGACATCGTGACATTGGACGTGCTGGAGGAATACCTGAATGAATTCAAAGGCTCATTAATAATCGTATCGCACGACCGTCATTTTCTGGACAGACTTGTCGATCACCTCTTCATATTCTGCGGCGACGGCGTGGTGAAAGATTTCATCGGCTCGTACAGCGAGTACCACGAATATATCAAGGAGTACGAGGCCCAGCAGAAAGCTGCCGCCAGAGCGGAGGCGAACAAGGGTAAAGTCAATGACAGTGAGGTCAATGCGGACCGCCCTGCCAAGAAGAAGAAACTCTCATACAAGGAGCAGAAGGAACTGGAGCAGTTGGAAAAGGATATGGAGGCTTTAGGCAAGGAGAAGGAAGAACTGGAGCAACAGCTTTCTGCGGGGACGATTCCTTACGACAAAATTCAGGAGGTATCGACCCGTTTCGGTGAGGTAAAGGACCGCATCGACGAGAAAGAGATGCGCTGGCTGGAACTTCAGGAGAGCCTGCAGTAGCCTGTCCCCTCAAATTTCGGAAATGTTACATTTCTATTTCAAAAAATAATTGTACCTTTGCTTTCGAAACGTAATCGTTTTATGTTTCGAAACAAAAGAACACACCAACTATTTTCGGGAATTGTCTTCCGACATTGACATGTTCCGACAAATCCCTGAGAATATGGCAAACACGCAAACAAACCAAAACATTAAATAAACAATGGCTAGATTTTTTGACCCGCCTGCACCGAAGCCTCAGCTTCCGTCAGAGAAAGTCCCTAAAGTTTTCAATGCTATGAGATGGAAGGTATTCCTAGGTGCCTTCCTCGGATATGCCGGTTATTATCTCGTCCGCAAGAATCTTTCTCTTGCAGCGCCTGACATGATCAAGGATGGTATCCTTGACGCAGGTAAGGTAGGACTTGCAATGTCAGCAGTATCAATCGCTTACGCATTCAGCAAGTTCATCATGGGTAGTGTGTCGGATCGTTCTGATTCACGTAAATTCCTCTGCGTGGGACTCGTCCTTTCCGCATTGGTAATGATACTTACGGGTATCATCCCTTATGGCGCCAATACGGCATTGAACACCACCGTCATCTTCTTCCTCATGCTCGTTGTGGGCTGGTTGTCAGGTATGGGATGGCCTCCATGCGGCCGTATCATGACCCACTGGTTCTCGCAGAACGAGAGGAGTTTCAAGATGAGTATCTGGAATGTTTCACATACTATCGGCAGTTTCTCCCTCGGTTTCCTGGCAATTGCCGGTGTGGCTCTTTTCGCATTCTTCGCGCCTACTTTCGGCATGGATGCGGCTCAGGCCTGGAGGGGTAACTTCATTTTCCCTGCCGTTGTGGCTATCGTCATAGCAATCTTCTGCTGGTGGGCCATCCGTGACACCCCGGAGTCTTGCGGTTTGCCTTCAGTCCAGGAATACAGAAATGATTACAGTGGAGTAAAGAGCAAGGGCCCTGCCGGAGACAAGCTTCCGTTCAAGGTTCTCTTCATAGATTACGTTTTCAAGAACAAGCTTCTGTGGATTGTGGCTCTCAGCAACATCTTCGTATATATGGTACGTTACGGCATCGGCGACTGGTCTCCTACCTTCCTTCAGGATGCAGGAATCATGACTGCTGACGAGAGCAAGGTCGCTTTCTCCGTGCATAACCTCATCGGAGCGTTCGGAACAATCCTCTGCGGTCTCGCGACATCCAAGATTTTCAAGGGCCGTTGCGCTCCTATGAATGTCATCTGCATGATTGCCTGCATGTTCGGTGTCTTGATCTACTGGTTTGTAGGCGCAGGTTATATTGCCATGAGCCCTGCTCTCCAGAAGACACTCGTCTATGTAGCCCTCTGCCTCATCGGATTCTTCATCTATGGTCCTGTGGCACTTACAGGAGTACAGGCATTGAATCTTGTTCCTAAGAATGCTGCGGGTACTGCAGCCGGTTTCGTCGGCCTGTTCGGTTATTTCGTCGGTGATGCCATCTGCTCCAAGATTTTCGTCGGCAGCGTAGCAAATACTCTCGGATGGAATGCGGCCAATCTTACTGTCGCTATCGGAGCCGGTATCGGAGTCATCCTCTGCGCCATGCTTATCAAGAGCGAAAAGTCTGTGACCAACAATTAATTCCGAATAAACTGTCCGCCGGCTGATTCACGTCTGCCGGCGGAATTTCATAACAAACAGATATGAGAAAATTTATATTGTCAATGCTGGTTTTCCTTTCGGTCTGCGCCGCAGCAGATGCGAGGAAGGTCAGCGGAAAAGTCCATTCGGGCGCAAAAGCTCTGCAAGGTGTAGTCGTTACTGACGGTTCTTCTTTCACAAAGACCAGAGGTGACGGAACCTTCAAACTGAACGCCGACAACAAGGCCAGATTCGTCTATATCATAACACCTTCCGGTTATGTCGCTGACTACAGAAGCGGTACTCCGGAGTTCTACAAGGAAGTTTCTGACAAGGAGCTTGACTTCAATCTAGAGAAGACGGCAAGGTCGTCAAGCTACACTCTGTTTTCCGTTTCCGACCCTCAGATCAGGAACAACAATCAGCTGAAGCAGTTCGCAGGTCTTCCTTTCGAGGATCTGAAGGCCGAAGGAAAGAAGTATGGCAAGAAAGGTCCGGTAGTGGCCGTTATGCTCGGTGACTCCGGCTGGGACAAGAACCTCCCTACACTTCTTCCCGAATACAAGAAGAAAATCAGCAGACTCGGTTTCCCTGTCTATACCGTAACCGGAAACCATGACTATAACAAGGAGCGTTCTTTCAAGAATTATTCGAAGGATTATTTCGACAATTTCGGTCCTTACAATTATGCCTTCTGGATGGGCAAGGATCTGGTGCTCTGCGTGAACAACATCATCTATTACAAGGAGAAGGAATATGTCGAGGGATATTCTGAGGAGGTCCTCAAGTTCGTCAAGAATCTCCTGAACTACGTTCCGAAGAAGACTCATATCTTCATGGCCCAGCATTGTCCTATCGACAGATGGTGGCGTCCTGAAGAAACCAGGAGGATTGTCAATGGTGACAAGATGCTTGCTCTTCTGGAGGGCCGCAAGGTGGATATCCTTTCCGGCCATACCCATATCATGAACAATTACCAGATTACCCCGGACATCATGGATCACAATGCGCCAAGTATCTGCGGTTCGTGGTGGTTCGCTGACTGGTGCCGTGACGGTGTGCCTGCCGGCTACGAGATTTTCAATGTCAAGGGCAAGGATATCAGCTGGTTCTACCGTTCTCTTGGTCATGATGACGATTATCAGGTGGAGATCATTGCTCCTGGCCAGAGCATGTATCATCCTAATTCCGTGATTGCCAATGTCTGGGATTATGATGAGAATTGGTCTGTCACCTGGTCTCAGGATGGCATTGACATGGGCCCTATGAAGATGGTCGAGGATTGTTCTCCTACCTATATCAAGAAGATTGAGGAGCATTATCAGGGCGAGCCGATTCCGGGCTTCCGCAGCCCGAAGAGGTCAATCCATTATTTCGCGGCGACGCCGAGCCAGTATGCGAAGGTGGTTACTGTCAATGTCAGGAGCCGTTTCGGCAAGGAGTGGCATTATGAGGTCAAGCTTGCTGACCATGTGGATGTCCAGGCTCACCGCGGAGGTGCCGGTCTGTGGCCTGAGAATACGTTTACGTCAATGACGAATGCGACATTGATGGGTGTAAATACTCTTGAGCTTGATTTTCAGATCAGCAAGGACGGACAGATCGTGGTTTCGCATGATGCATATTTCCATTCCCGCTATGCCACCCGTCCTGACGGAAGCATTGTCAAGCCTGATGATCCTAAGGAGTATCTTTATACCATGCCTTATGATTCCATCGCCAAGTATGATGTGGGAATGCGAGCCAGTGAGGTCTGGCCGGGCAAGGAGCAGTCTCCTGCAGTGAAGCCGCTTGCTACCGAGCTTATAGATTCCGTGGAGACATTGACAAGGCTTCGTGGCCTCGACCCTATGCGGTACAATATCGAGATCAAGTGCAAGAAGGGTAAGGGCGAGGGCATCAATTGGCCTGAGTACCACGAGTTTGTGGACAAGTGCATCGAGTTGCTCATGTCCAAGAATCTCGGTGACAGGCTTGTTGTCCAGTGCTTCGATGTTCGCGCTCTGAATTATATGCACGAGAAGTATCCTCAGCTCAAGCTTTCTTATCTTATCAGCAAGAAGGATACCGACTGGGATACATATATGGGCAAGCTGAATTTCACTCCTGAGTGGCTGAGTCCTGAGCATGTGCTCGTGGATGCCAAGATGGTGGAGAATTGCCGCAAGGCCGGCATCAAGCTGGTTCCTTGGACTGTCGATGATGAGGCCGAGATCAAGAGAATTCTGGATCTTCATGTGGAGGCTATCATTTCGAATTACCCTGACCGTGTTCTGAAGGTAACCAGAGGATATGTGAAGTAGAATTTTTTAGAAATTATTTGTGCCCCCGCGCCTTGTACGTTTATCGTGCTCGGCGCGGTTTTTTGTGATGACGGAGCATTGTGTGATGTGATCGTTTTGTTCCGCGAAAACGTTTTATACGGTACCAAATACCCCGTATTGATGGCTTTGTTCCAAGAAAACGTTTTAACTGGGACAAAAGGCACTATTTCCAAGAGATTGAAGAGATGTCTCTCGAACTTCATTCAAATATAAAACAACAGCCGGGTCCTTCCGGGGCCCGGCTGATTATTTACAATATGCTGACAATCAAGAACAAACAGACTTTCAGCACAACCATCCGCAACTAAATTGCCATATTACCGCACATGCAGCGCGGCAAGGCCATCGGCCACTGACATTGAACAGAAGCGGTGGTAGTCGGTCAAAAATGACGGATTATCCTGGAGACGGAGAGCCTTGAACGGTGAAAGATCCAGGAAACTGTCAGAAACTCCGGAAGCATCGGCGCACCCGGAAAGCAAGGCCTCATCTTCAGAAGTGATGTGCGGCTCGAAAACCTCTATCGGCTGGCCAGACTCAGTACGCCTGAAAATCAGATACTTGGCATAACTTGCTATCAGGAAGGCAAGACGACTGATATCATGTCCGTCACGGAGCATCTTGGACAAGGTCGGAACAATGTACACCTCAAACTTGGCAATGCCATCGCCACAGAGACGAGAAACCTGGTCACTGATGGCAGCATTGGAAAAACGACGGAGCAAGGTTGCCTTGTACTCATCGAGGTCAACACCAGCCGGAGCCGGCACATACGGAGTCACATCCACATCCATGAAAGTCTTGATGAGAGAACGGTATCGGCTATCGGCAAGAACCGCATCGACCTTACGGAAACCCTCCAGATAAGCAGGATAACAAAGAAGAGAATGAGACGCATTGAGAAGACTTAGCTTCATATTCTCATAAGGAGTCACATCATCAGTAAACTGGACACCGACACGCTCCCAGGCAGGACGGCCGGCAATGAACTTGTCCTCCACAACCCACTGGATGAAATCCTCACAATGCACATCAGTAATGTCACCCGACTTGGTCGCAGGCGTAATCCTGTCCACCATAGAATTCGGGAAAGTCACATTCGCCTCCGCCCAGACAGCCACCTCAGGATACTTCGCACGGAAATACTCCATGAACGACCGCTCTGCCGTAGCACCATTATGCTGCAGATTGTCGCACGAAAGAATCGTAACCGGAAGACCGGCCGCCATACGACGCTTCAACCCCTCGGCAACATACCAGAAGACGCTATGAGGCCTGTCAATGTCAACCTTATAACCACCTTCGGTAATTGTCAATGTTATAATCTTCGTCGAAGGCGCGGCAATACGGGCAATAATCGGCTCGCTATCCTCCTCGCCCCAATTCAGTTCCACAAGAGAACCAATCCGATAAACAGTACTCTTTCCGGAAGGCTCACAAACAGTAAGATTATACTCTCCCCTGTTGCATTTCAAAGCATTGAAAAGAGCCCCGTCAGTCGGCATGATCATCGCCCCTGAAACACCCCAGGACCTCTGATCGGGATCCTCAAGAAGAAGATTCGTATAATATTCAAGATGAGCACGATGAAAATTACCCACGCCGAAATGGACAATGCCGGGAACAACTGCCTCCCTGTCATAACCATACACCACCTGGCCCTTCAGACTATCCGGAACCGGATTGATGGCACCACTGCAGGTACATACAAAGGCGGCGACTTCAACAGCCTTCTCATGGGCTGCCGCAACAGACTCACCATTCATTCTAGCCATCACATAAGTAGCTGTAAATGAATCTCCTGCACCGACAGTATCGACAACATTGACCTTAGGCGTCTCCTTGTGCGAAAGCAGTCCTTCAGGACCATAGATCTCGCTGCAGACAGCGCCTTGGGTAAATATCACACTTTTCAATGAGAATCTGCTGATCAATGCCGAAATCTGTTCTACAGCAGAACCCGGAATCGAGAACAATTCAGCGATGACAGGAAGCTCATCCTCATTGAGTTTCAGCACATCCGCACGCTCAAGAGAGGCCTCGATAATTTCACGACTATAATAATGCTGACGCAAATTGATGTCATACACCCTCAGACAAGACTCAGGAGCGGAATCAATCATCTTCAGTACACTCTCGTGTGATGTACGGGACCTCTGGGCCAATGTCCCCCAACAAATGACATCTGCATCCGAGAACAGCCCCAGAGTCTTGGAGTCACATGACATGAAATCCCATGCAACCCCCTCAACAATCTCATATTCAGGAACTCCGGCGCTATCCATCGTCACAAGGACACGACTTGTAGGCTTATCGTTTCGCTGGATATAATCCAGATTCAAACCTGTCCCCTTCAATGCCTCCAGAGTTTCATCTCCAAGTTCATCAATGCCAATGGCCGAAACCGGATACACATCGGCCCCGAACTCCTTTGCAAAAAAAGCAAAATTCACTGGAGCGCCACCAAGACGTTTTCCTGACGGGAAAACATCCCATACAGTCTCCCCTATTCCTATAACTTTCTTCATACTATCTGCTTTTATAAGGTCCTGAAACATTCTTGACAGTCATCTTGCCGTCAGAATCAGATGTAGTGACAATGTAATACTTGCTGCCACCATCCACTACGCGGACAACAATATTGCCGTCATATCCCTTCACATAAGAAGCCTCCTCAGCAGTAACCTTGTCATCCACTCCGGAGGGACGCTCACCCTGCCAGAAATTGGTAATGAAAAGATCCACTTTTGGAAGTGTCTTCTCCATCTCAGCCATGATGCTGGTACGAGGATGACTATCCACCCAGGAATTGACAATAATAGCCTGTGGATTAAGCACTTTCAATGCCTCCGGCTGATTTGTGGAAGCAGAACCGTGATGGTCAGCTTTCATAACCTCAACCATTCCGACAGCCTTGGCGCAAGGAAGCTCGGCATCCTTCCACGCAAAATTCGAACGGTTATTGTACTGAAGGTCGGCTCCGGCAAAATAATCGAACTTGCCATAGGAAATTCTCATGACAGCGCTGCAGATATTCTCAGCAGGACACTTGTCCGAGCCGGCGATATGTGCAGGATTAGCAACCACAATATCCTTCTTATCCGGGAAAGTCTTCCTGGTCTGGGTTCCGACTCCGGTCCAGATTTCACCATTGACAGCAATATTCTGAACCCTGACGTCATACTTGGATGTCTTCGGTGCAATCTGAGCATTGGAACCGGCCTTGAAAATCTCAGCCTTCATACCGGAATTCGCCACGTGCCACTTTACGGCGTTGACATAATTCCTGATAGTTTCTTTATTGCTTGCAAGATTCTGCATATCAAACGGATAGTCATAATCCGGCCAGCCTCGGTCAATCATCTTCGCGACCTTGAAATCATCCATAATCTCAGTCAGGCCATTGAGACGATATGAGCCGTTTACGGACATCGGCATTGACGAGTTGCAGTCTCCCATATGGTCGTTGTGAAGATGGGACATGACCACATAATCGATGGTATTGTTACCGGTCCATGCCATGCATTTCTTCAGATAGGCACTGATAATCTGGGAACCGCGGGTATTTGTCGCCGTAGGGTCCCAACGGCTGCGGATTCCTGTATTTGTGGTATTGCCGTTGGAATTCGTAGAGACAAGAGAACTTGCAGCATCGATGAGAAGCTGAGTACCGTCAGGCATTATCACAAACGCAGACTCACCTGTAGTGGTATTGATGAAATGAATATCCATCACTCCCTCCTTCCAGGCCGGCAGGACCTCACCGACTTTGATTGTCGATGAACCAGTCTCGCCGTCTCCTCCGGGAGCAGGCTTTATATTCGGCTTTGACGGCCCCGCCTCAGATGAACAAGCCATCACCGGAAGACTCATCACGGCAGCCGTAAGAAAAGAAACTAACCTTTGCATGCTATATGAAGATTTAAGAACATCTCACCGCCATCAATATTTACGGAAAGACGCAGATAATTACCAAAATTAGGCTGCACCTTTATAATATGCAAACCCTCTCCCCCGAACGATACAGGGGTGCTTCCGTCATCTGCCCAGTGCACGCCATCCTGTGACATCTGAACCTGACCGCTGAATACAGGGGTTCCCTTCACTTTCTCGACCATGACGAAGAAAACCGCTTCGTCTGCCCAGCCCACCTCATAAGGATGAGTCTGGAAACTGCCGGAAAAATATTTCTTCACCTCGAGGTGAGAATCATTGAACATTTTCATATTTTTCAAATTGTTTTTTCAGACAGTATGACAGCACGACACTGTCATACCATCTTCTATTCCTGAGAAACGACTACAGAATCGACATAGAAGAAAACACGTCTGCCGGTATCGGCACCAACCCAGAAGAGAGGATTGATCAGATTCTCAATTCTATGATAGCCATCTACAGCATCCGCCTTGATACCTTTCATATCCCAAATCCTGTCCTGGCACTGAAATTCCACATATTCTTTCAGCTCGGTATCGACTTTCAGGCGCATGTACTGCCAGTTGAGTTTGCAGTCTGTCTCATTATAAATCAGTTCCTGATGTCCGTCAGGAAGGTTCATGAACCCGTCGTGGTCACCATTCTCATAACGGCGTCCGAACCACCATGGATCCACGCCCTTCTTGCACCAGTCACCATCCAGGCCATAGGCCCACTCCCTGTCGGAGACACCGTCACGGGAATGCACATACTGCCATTTCTGAGTCATCTTGCCATCGACGGCATTGAGATATCTCATACCCACAAAGAAGCGCTTTCCTCGGGTCTGGATATCGAATCCCATACCGAAATCCCTTATGGAATTCTCATGAAGACCTGGCTGGGGACGGTCAGGCGCATCCATGACATCCTGCTCGGCAGTATATGAAAACCAGCACTCTATCTGAAGATATCTGCTGCCAGGACGCGAAAAGGAAAGCCTTTTGATAGCATGGCCCAGCGAGCCTTCAGCCGGCTTCTCAGTATATGGAGAAGCCACTGGACGAGTCGACAGTTTAAGACTGTAAGTGCCGGACATGGCCCCATGAGTTCCAGGGTAGCGATAAGTAGCCGAACTCAACATTATAGGCGGCCACTGATCCTTGCGGATCAATGTCTTAGGCACATCAAAATCAGGGTACTCTGTAAAGTTAGGCATCAGAGTCATCCATCCATTGAAGCCGGTATTGAACACATCGTAGGCCAGCACTCTCTTAAGCGGCTGGAACCGGCTTCTCAACATAATTTCATCAACACTCATATAATTAATTCATTAATATCCGGGATTCTGCTCAAGTTTTCCATTCATAATCTGAACTTCATCACTAGGAAGAGGCCACAGATAAACCTTGGAAACAAAATTTCTCTCCACATGCTGCTCGATATAGTCATTTTCCGCAGCCATCTTATCGAAATTAGGGAATCCTTCCTCATCGAACTCTGGAGTCTCCGGCCAGAACCATTTTCCGTCTGCCAACGCCTTCTTGTTCACCTTGGCATCACGTGAGAAACCATATCTGTTGTGGGCAAAGGCATTTTCGAACTGATGCCAGCGCTGGAGATCGAAGTAACGGTGATTCTCCCATGCCAGCTCCACGCGACGCTCCCTGCGGACAATCCTCCTGAGTGCAGCCTGATCCGTAACAGTAATTGCAGGATAAGCGGCAGTTTCGCTCCTCTTGACCTTATATGCTCTGGCACGTACATCATTGATACATGCAAGCACCTCATCATCGATCTGATTCAGTTCAATCTTAGCCTCAGCATACATCAGCAGGACATCAGCATAACGCATGAGGATAATAGGATTGTCATTGTAAAGACGCAGCCTCCAGTCAGCCTGTGCGCCCTTCTTCAGGCAACATCCGTTATAAGAACAGTTCTTCGAATCAGAACCACCCTTGCTGTCCTTGTTGGCAATCATCTTGCCTGCCTGATAATCCATTGTCTCGGTCGCGGCAGGAGAAGGATTCCAGTCAATGCCGGTGTCTCCGTAAATCTTCGTTCCCGGAGCAGCGAAAGTCTCACAGCAACGCGGGTCGCGGTCCTTGAAAGGGTCATGAGGATCAAATCCGCTGCCCGGTTCATCAATGGTCTTACCATTTGTCATCTCATAAGAGGCAAGGAGTTCCCATGAAGGCTGGGCATCATGAGTTCCACCCGCGGATCTTGCAATGAAAGACTTGACACTCTGAGTGGTAGGCTTTCCATTGGAATCCACCTCAATATCTGTAGAGTGAGGAATTGACCAAATGATTTCGCAATTCTTTGTCTTATCACGGAAAAGCTCGCCATAATCAGGATAGAGCGAATACTTCCCGAGGTCAATACAAGCCTTTGCCGCATCCGCAGCAGTCTCATAATCAGCCTGATAGAGCGCAATCCTGGCCTTGAACGCGAGCGCGCATCCCCTATCGACTCTTGTCAATGCTGAATTATTGTCGGCAGGCAGATTCTCGGCTGCATAGTCGAAGTCCTTGTAAATCTGCTCAAGCACTGTCTTCTTGTCAGTCCTGCCCATCTCGAAAGCCTGCTCCGGAGTTATGCTGGTAAGATAGAACGGAACATCACCCCAGAGAGTTATAAGTCTCGAGTAGGCATAGGCACGGAAGAAGCAAGCCTCCGCACGAAGTTTGTCAAGTTCTGCAGCAGAGTATTTACCGCCCAGTTTTTCGATTGACTCAATGATACGGTTCGCACGAGTCACATTCTTGTATGTGTAACTCCAGGTCTTGGCAATATTGACCTGTCCTTTGGTTGTGGTCGCGTCAATGAGACCTGACGAAACAGGATAAGACACCAGACGCTGATTCCAGTCGTCGGTCTGACGGTCCATCGCATAGCCATGCTCAATGGGAAAGAACTCACTGCGATAGAAGTCATTGAGGGAAATCTTCACCTCTTCAGGAGACGAATACCAGTTCTCACTGGATGCAGCTGAAAGCGGGTTGAGATCCAGATCCGCACAAGAAGCAAGAGTAAGAGCTCCGAGTGCACTTAATATGATGTTTAATGTCTTTTTCATAATATCAGAAATTAACGGCACTAGAATTTAAGGTCAAGACCGAATGTCCATGTTCTTGCAATATAGGTAGATGCACCGGCCTCAGGGTCCCAGCCCTTAAGGTAATTGTCGAAGCAGAACGGATCATCGACATTGAAATAAACCCTCAGTCCCTTCAGATTCACTTTGCTTACCATTGACTTAGGGAAGGTATATCCGAGATTGATGTTCTTGATTCTCAGATATGCGCTGTTGACAAGCCAGTAATCAGACATTTTGTAGTTGTTGTATCTTGCACCGCTCTCGCTGAGTCTAGGATATTTCACCTTAAGGTTCTGTTCCTCAGTGTTATAACGGCTCCAATAATTCCTGCTGCCGTCCGAATTGCGGATTACAGAAGGTGCTGACAGCCACTGTCCCTGGAAAGGACGTATCATGTCCTCTGTCAGATTTGACAGCTGGTGTCCAACGCCATTGAACAGCATTGAGAATGAGATGCCTTTCCATCCGAGATTGATGCTGCCGCCATAAATGTAATGAGGAAGTGAACTTCCAAGTATTACGCGGTCATAAGTATCATTGATAATTCCGTCAGGTGTTCCGTCAGGTCCGCTGACATCCATGTACTTCACGTCGCCGGGCTTGGTGGACGCTACGAGAAGCGGACTTGAAGAGACCTCTTCTTCTGTCTGGAAAAGTCCGTTCGACCTGTAGCCATACCATGAACAATACTCCTCTCCCTCAGTAATGATAGTGCCGTTGGAATTGAACACCTGCTTTCCTCCAAGATTGCCCATCACCGAACGGTAATCCGAAAGATTGACACTGATGCCATAAGAGAAATCACCTACCGAATCGCTCCAGCCGAGCTTGATTTCCCATCCTCTGGTATTCATCGTACCTGCATTACGTTCAGGTGCGGAATAACCTGTGAATGAAGGAATTGCTACAGCAAGCAGCATATCGGTCGTCTTCTTGTAATAGTAATCTGCTGTAAAATCGAGACGATTTCCAAGGAAAGATGCGTCAATGCCGGCATCCCAGCTCCATGTCTTCTCCCAATGGATGTCCTTGTAAGCATAGTCCTGCTGCGCACCTGTCATAGTAGAAACCGGTGAAGAACCAGTGCTGTCATACAAAAGTGCCTTATTGAAGGTAATGTATGTCTGGTAAGGATAGTTGCCGATACGCTCATTTCCGAGGCTGCCGATGGATGCACGTACTTTAAGATGGTCCAGCCAGCTTACATTCGACATGAACTTCTCATTGGAAATGACCCAGCCAAGTGATGCGCTTGGGAAGAATCCCCAGCGGTAATCCTTATGGAAACGTGATGAAGCATCACCACGGGCATTGAGCTGGACATAGTAGCGGTTGTCATAGTTATACATGATACGTCCGAAGAAAGAACGATATGCATTCTGGTAAGAGTTGCCTCCCACTGTAAGTGAGTTCTCATTGGCAAGGTCAAGGTACGGGAAGTTTGCGAGGTCCATCTCGTTGGAACCGGCAGTCAGTTTCTCGTAAGTATAGCTATACTCCTCATAACCTGCCATGACATTGAAATTATGCTTCTTTGCAAAAGTATGGTCATATGTCGCAATCACCTGAGACTCAAAGGTCTTGGAGTCACTTCTCGTCTCGGAAAGAGAGTTTGCGTTATATCCGGAGACATAGCCGATTATGACATCAGTTTCGTAATCGTCATATACAGGTACCGCCTTGCTGAGACTCTTGGTCTTCACGAAGTTGTAAGTCGGAGTAAAATTGGCTGTAATGTCAAGGCCCTTGACAGGCTTGTAGCTTAGACTGAGCTTTGCAGTCATGTTAGTGCTGACAGTCTTCTGGAATCCACCTTCACGCAGAGCTCCGAGAGTATTGCTGAAAGAGCCCTCCTTACCTGAAGCGACACGCCCGTCAGGATAAAGTCCTGCGTAGATGGACGGATACATGTTAGCCGCCTTGATAGGGCTTCCGGTCTGAGGGTCCTTCTTGGTCGCCTGACGGAAAGCAAAATCCAGGGCTCCGCTCCACTTGTCGCTGAGCTTGATGGTGTTGCGGGAGCGGAGAGAAAGTCTCTCATGGCTGAGTCCCTGATACAACGCATTGGAATTCTCGTATCCTGCAGAAGTTCTGCTCTTGATAGTCTTGTTGCCATAAGTCATTGTGACATTGTGCTTATGACGCATGCTGGAGTTCTTCAGAATCGCAGATTTCCAGTTGAAGTCAGGATATGTAATCGGATCGTAAGCATTGTTCTGAAGATAAGTGTCAATGAATTCCTTAGAGAATCCCGCATACTCTCCGCCCTCAGGGTTGCCTGCATCATTCCATGAATATTCATTGAAATCATTCATATAATCGAGTACACCGGTTCTGTATGAAGGGAATTCTGTCGGAGTTATCACGGATACCTCTCCGTTGTAGCCGATCTGCAGCTGTCCTTCAGAAGCCTCCTTTGTCGTAATGAGAATTACGCCCGATGCGGCACGTGCACCATAGATGGCGGCAGAAGCGGCATCCTTCAACACGGTAATCTGGCGCACATCCTCAGTCGGAACATTGTCCAAACTGCTGACGGCCATACCGTCCACAAGTATAAGCGGGCTGGAGTCCGACATTGTAGTAATACCTCTGACCTTCACAGTGGCACTTGCACCCGGCATGCTGCTTGAACGGGTCACGCTCAATCCCGGAACAACACCCTGAAGCGACTGGGACAGCTGGGAAGTGCTCTGCTGTCCGATGATTTTATCATTGACAACACCTACCGCTCCGGTAAGGTCCTTCTTTTTCACTGAACCATAACCGATTACGACGGTCTCTTCCAGTTCGACAGCATCCTCGGCCATAATGACATTGAGAGGATTCTGTCCGTTCCACACTTCTCTCTTCGGAAGGAAACCCATGAACGTGAATTCGAGTGTCTGGCCCTTCTTCACATCCTCGATAGTAAAATTTCCGTCCAGGTCTGTGGTCGCCCACTTTCCATTGTCCTTATTCAGAACCATCGCTCCGGCTATAGGTCCGTTAGAATCGCTGACAGTTCCCTTCAAGATTTCCTGAGCGAAAGCCCCGACTGGCAACATCAAAGCTGCCATTATTGTTAATATCTTGATTTTCATAATGTTATTCTGCAATTTCAATTATAACATGCTGGTCATAAGTCTTTACGGCAGTACCATCTTCGAGGCTAGGTCTCTGTGCCGAGAATCTTGTCTGTCCACCGGCATCGGTACGGTCGATATAAAGTCCGCTGTTCTTGCTGCCATCCAGTCCGAGATGTCCGGCCTGACGGAAACGGAGAACTACTGAATCCAGATCCCTGTCCGCAGTAAATGTACCGTCCACTGCTACATACGCTCCGTTTTTCTTCGCGTCGAGAAGTGTAGCGGCGAAGTTATAAGTAATTGTCTCGGAATAAGATACAGCCTTACCGGTCAAACCTTTCTCTGAAGATTCAAGTCGCTGGCTAATTGGCATGGTCGGCTTCCAGTCATCACCAGACTTATACTCAAGCATCCAGTATGCGGATGTTGCAGTACCCATCTTCGTAACGAAATAATAGTGAATCTTAGTTCCTGCAGGTATCTTCTTATCTGCAGTGACAAGCCAATAATCCTCCGGGATAGCACCTGAAACGTACGGGTCACCATTGCCGCCCACAAGACGCTTGCAAACAACCTTATTCGCTGCATATCCGGTTCTTTCGGCAGCATAATACTCGATCTTGCCCTTTCCTGTACTGGCATTGAGATACTTGCCGTTGGTTCCAGGGAATACCGTCTGGTCGCCGTCGTCCACGAAGGTCTCGCCTGTAGTTGCGGTCAATGCATTGAGGTCCCAATCCGCGATGATGCCGGCAAAGGCTTTCTGGGTCAATGTAAATGTATATGTCTTGTCTCCTTCCAGAACGACATTGACAGAAACGACTCTGTCTGACAGTTCCCCGTTTTCCGGAAGCGTGACGGTAACATCAGCCTCACCGAAACCTGAAGCAGGTGAGATCACGACATCTTCATCCGGACATGTGGCTGTCCATTTGCGGTCGCCGTAAACCTTGAACCCTGCGGAGACAGCGGTAGATTCGATGACTGCTGATTCCGGCGCAATTCCCTTAGGGACAATACCTTTCTGTTTCAATGTAAGTTTGAGCGGTGTGACATCATCTCCTATGAAACGGACTGTTCCCGTTCGTTCCTCAGTCGATTCGTTCGCCTCCACCTCGAAATGAAGCACTGTCTTGTCTCCATCAGTTTCAGTATCGGAAATTTTAGCCCAATAATGCTCTCCTGATGCATCAGAACAGTCATTGTTGACTCTGTAATAGACGTTGGATTTTAGTGTTACAGTAGCTGTGCCACCTTCGGAATCCAACGTAAGCAGTTTTGTCTCAAGCTCCATGTAAGGATCGGAAGCTGTCTGACACGAGGCAAGTGCAACAATTGCCAGACTTGCCGATAAAAGCTTTTTCAGATTCATAAATATGGAATATTAGTTGTTATTCTGTGTTACTGCAGTAGCCGCAAGGGATTTCTCCACCTCGCCACATTTCTTTTCATAATAATCGTATAGTTCATTCCAGTCATAGAAACAGCCGGAAACAGTCTCAAGAGGGAGTTTCACGTCAGTTTCATTGAGCATCACCCTCACGAGGACATCAGACTCTGCATTCCTGTAGAACACAAACTGCAGATTAGTTCCCATCGGGATATCCCAACTGCGCCATTTATCCATCACTTCAGCCGGTTCGGAAGTCTCGAACGCCCAGTCGCCCGCCTGGAGATTAACCATCAGCGCCATCAACGTTCCGTCGTGACCGAAGTTCAGGTCAATGCCATGACGGCCAAGGTCAATGTCATTTCTGGATTCGTCCAGAATATGTTTCAGTGTCCTCGCTCCAAGCCCCGCTCCCCTTCCGCGGGTCACAGGTTCATTGCCTTTCTGCGCATAGTATCTGTAATTCTCGATTTCCGCCAATGCCAGGATTTCGTCCTCGGTGAAAATATCCCACAGAGGGACCTGACGGTCAAGGCATTGCATAAGAGAAGCCATCAGATAGAAGCGTCTCTCAAGGTCATAAGGCTCATATGCGGCCTTGACTTTGTCAATGTCAATGAAGAGTCTCGAGAGGAAAGCATCTGCATCAATTCTGGAGCCTCGGAACTCTTCGTATTTCTTGTCCCAGAACCCTTTTCCGCTGATGATGTCTGCATCTATCTGGAGTCTTCCCGGACAAACTGTCCCGTACTGGTTAAGGTCCTTAAGGAAAGATCTGGAGTTGTCAATCTCATATGCCCGCAAATCCGGACGACGCGAAAGGATTCCTTCAATCACAGACTGCATTGTAGCGGCAACTCTAAGGACATTTGTAGCATTGGCCTTGACAAACGGCTGTCCGTCAAATACTTCCGGATAATTATCCGCCATTCTTGCGCCCAACTCCCGGGATTGTCTGTAACCTATGCCTGTCAAATCACCTTCACGATACATGACATTGACCTTGAAAGGCTCCAGCCTGTCGTAAACCGCTTTTCCGAATCCTGTCAGATTGCCTTCAGCAGCAGCGGTCTCCAGGACTTCATATATCCGAGGATATGTAACATTGTCATCCACATGACGAGCTCCGTGTCTGAAATATCCATTGATATAGAAGGGCTTATAACCATCCGGAGCATCCGGTATGATTACTTCTCCCGTATTGGCCACATAATATACCCCGCCTGCCTTCTCCGGATTCCGCTTAAGTTCTTCAAGAGCGTTTGCAGGAGCCGGCTTGCTTTTAGGAAGGGAAACCTTGTATATATATGGCTTCCTGTCTGTCTTCGCAGGATTAGTATTGGTATTCACATACATCCAGTCGCCTACAATAGCAATGTCTTCCATCTCGTTTGGAATCTGCTCCTGAAGTTCATAACGTGCTGATATTGTGCGTGTATCAGTATCATAGACGCGGATTCGTGACGGTCTTGACGGATCCTGGATGCCAAGCCCGAAACAATAATAGATCTTGCCGTCATGGACACAACCTGCCTGAGTGAACCATGTATCGAAAGGAAATACTACCTGGTCCTCAATATCATTGACCCCAAGGATAATTTCTTTTCCTTCTGACAGCAACGGAACTCTGAACCTTGTCGCGACATATTGGTTTTCATATGCATTGCGAGTAACTTTCCGGACGGTACGTTTTCTGGCAGAGAATACCCACAAGCTGTTGCGTTCTCTGTCCACCATCCAGCTCGGCGCTCCGAAAATGTCCACATAGCCATTCTCCTTCCAGCCTGCATTGTCAAGCGTGATTGTCTGGATCATTTCTGAAGAGAATCTGCGTCCTTTCCTGATAATGCTCTCCACGAAGCAAGTCCACTCGATATCGCTGCCTACTTTTCCGTTTGAGACATAGAGCAGCGGGAAAGATGCGCCTTTCGCAGTCTCTGTTCCGAAACTTGCATTGTTGGCATGATTGTCCGGTCTGGAGGAAGCCAATGGAAATGATGCCAGCGGCTCCGGAGAAGCTGTCTTGAAGTCATAGACATTGACATTGCCGCCATCTTCCAGCGCGAATACATACCTGTCCCAGATTTCCAGGCCCTGCTGTGCATTGCCCCTTCGCTCTTTTGCGATAAATACCGAGCAATCGACATTCTTCTCCGGTTCCGGATAGATTTGGGCAACGGCCACGCAAGGCAGCATTGACAATATCAAATATGTGGCGAACCTTTTCATTTTCTTCTGCTGTCAATTATTCTGTAAACAATATATATCGCTATGAGCACGGCTATCGAGATCGTAAATCCAAGCACGATATTCTTGACTGCCAATGTTTTAGGATCACCTGCCACCAGAAGGCCCACCAACAGGAGAGCTATCACGCCAAGTGTTATGCAGAAGCAGGATATTGCCATGAAAGAGTAACTCTTGACGCACTTTCTGGTATGCTCGTCAGGCTCGTTGTCCGCATCATGATCATGATATTGGCAGATTGCTTCATATCCGCGGTCCTCCAGACCTCTGCACCTTGACCGGATTTCCATGACGGCCAGTATAAGGACTGGCAAAACGCATCCTGAGATGGATTCTATCAGACTCTGGCTCAGAACTGAAGCCGGGATGGTGAGTTTCGCGGTAATTCCGATGGCCCAGGTCAATAGCATTGACCATATCAGCTGACGGCCTGTAAGTCTCTTCGAGAAGAGGCCCCAGATAGATGGGATATACAGAGGGCACATTATCATTGTCAAAAGCGTAACGACTACTTTTTCAGCGCCTCCGGCAAATGGAATCAGCATTGACAATCCTATGATTACCAGTCCGAAAATCACGGTGAAGGTTCTTCCGACCCTGATCAGTTTCTTTTCGTCTGCGTTGCGGTTTTTCTCGTTATGCTTCCAGATGTCGTACGTATAGACATTGGCATAGACATTCAGGATTCCGGAAACGTTGCTCAGTGTCGCCGAGAGCATCGCAGCCAGCATCATGCCGACCATTCCGCTCATCAGGACGAGTTTGCTCATGTTCACATAAGCGTGTTCGCCATTGTATGTCATGGTGACGGCATCTGCATCCAGGGCAAAACCAGGCTCCATCACACGATAAATCATCGTTGGAAGATACCAGATGAGCGGTGTCAGAAAATACAGCAAACCAATGAGATAGGTGCTTTTCTTCGCGTCTTTTCTGGTCGGCACGCTGATATATCTCTGTACAAACGGCCAGTCACCGCCGATCATTGCGACATTGAGGAATACCCACAGGAGCAGCCATCCCCAAGTATATGTTCCGGATGTTCCGGAGAAGAAGCCAGGTATCTGCATCGCACCGTCAATGAAATTGCCGACTCCCCCGACTGCATGGAAAGACAGCGGAATCATGAATACGACTACCGCAAGAAGGACTCCGAACTGGATAACGTCAGTCATGAGGACTGCGAGAAATCCGCCTACTACGGTGTATATCAATGCTATGGCTCCTAGAATAAGGAGGGCCCACCAGATGCTGAGATATCCGGCGGCTGTGTCTCCCGCCATTCCTGTCGAAGCGAAAATACTGCCTTCCGGCACTTTGATGAGCGCGCACATTACTACTGCTACCGCATAGAGTGCGACTGCCGTGTGCACCGCTCTTGCGATGATTCCGGAAATCGTGTAGAAACTTACCGAACTGTGTCCGAAACGGACTGTCAGGAATTCGCCCGGAGATTTTATCTTCAGGCCTCTCCATTTTCCCGATATCCATTTTCCTACTATCAATGATGCCACACCAAGACACATGGCGACTACCACAGCGACAAGTCCTGATTTATAAGCGACTCCGCCCCAGACGACAAATGTGCTGGCGGAGAAGATGGTCATGTATGATGATATGCCGGACAACCACCATGAGGAATTCCTTCCGGCGATGAACATATCTTCCGAACTCTTTATCTTTCTGGACATTATGATGCTTACTGCTATCAGTCCCAAAAAGTAAAATAAGATGACGATGTAGTCAAGTGTTCCCATTAGTTCTAGTATCTGTTAATTATCAAGTCGTTAAACCTGCTGATTCTTATTCTGTTAATATTAGCATTTTTCAAGATTGCAAAAGTCCGGGAAAAATGTTACAGACATGTTCCGATTTCACGAAGGCGTGATGTCAATGCTGCAATGTCTGCATCCTGTACATTCCTTCCGGCTGCCGCACATTGGGCCGCAGCGACTCCCGCCGACTGTCCCATGTCCATGCAGCTTGACTGGACTCTGATGGAAGCAAATGCTGTCTTGTCTGCGCTTATGCATCTCCCGGCCACAATCAGGTTCGGAAAATCCGCTGCTATCAATGACCTGTATGGTACGTAGGCCGGCTGCTTCAGGAAGGTTATATTTTGTTTTTCGCCATTGGCGACATGAATATCGATAGGATGTGCTCCCCTTGAAATACTGTCCTCGAATCTGGTTGCGTTCAAGTATTCTTCGCCTGTAAGCACATGCACTCCCTGTATTCTTCTGGTCTCCCTGACTCCGGCCTGTGTAGAAACGGACATCAGGAAACTGTCCTTGAATTCGTCCACATTTTCTTTAAGGATTGCAACCATTCTGAAACAATCCTCCCGAAGTTTGCACTCCGCATGCGAATAATCCCTGTTGTCGCAAGCGTTGCCGGATGTTCTGGTAACATTGACAGTAATAACTCCGGGCTGCATTGTCGGGCAGAACCATGGCCCTCCGAATTCCGGCAAATTGAGTTCATCTTTCCTCGCTATCAGTTTTTCTCTGACCGGCAGGCAATGACAATTCACTCCCTGGCGGTTATGGTGAATAGCTTCCTGCATCATCGGAGTATCGAGATTGACTCCTCCCATTATGAAATATGAAGAAAGCGGCTGAAGAGGACGGCCCTCTGATTCCAGCATCGGCACTCCCGCCATCGCAGCGACATCCGCGTCTCCGGTACAATCAATGAATACTTTCGCAGCAAGGGCCTCGGCACCATTTTTATTGTCAATGATAATGTAGCTGATTCTGTTTCCGTCTTTTACGCATCCGGAAAGATATGAATGCATATAGATATCCACTCCAGCTTCCAGTACCATCCTCTGCGCAATGAGTTTGTAATGTTCCGGTTCGAAGGCAACATTGGCAAGCGGTGATTCGATTTCTGCACCTCCTGCATTTTTCAATTTCTGTACGAATTCCCATGGGATTCCGCCCGTAACTTGCTTTCCGTTATAAGAGAATACACTAATCGGATTTACATATCCGGCAGTTGCCATACCTCCGAAAAACCCGTATTGCTCCACTATTGCTGTTTTTGCTCCTTCTCTGGCAGCCGCAATTGCTGCAATGAAGCCGGCTGGACCGCCTCCGCAGACGACGACATCATATTCGCCTACTACAGGTACTGTGTTCCGGATTTCAATTCTGGACACTGGTTTCATATTGTCTATAATTTTAAGTCTATACTGCATCTTATTGGTTATCAGTTCATTCACTATCATTGACCAATCCCCTTACATGGATTGTACTTCAGGGCATCCTTTCGGACAAATGATTTGAACCGATTCAAACACACTGCAAATATAGAAATTTTTTGAATCGGTTCAAATATTTATTGCAAATTTTTAGTATTTTTGTAAAAGATGAAAACTGGATACCTCATATTCGGCAAGGAATACTGTGATGAAAATCTTTTGGCATAGTATTGGACTCACAGGCCATGAAAGCAGGATTGGAAATGGAAAAAATTACTATCAAAGATATTGCGCGTGAAGCCGGAGTGTCTGTCGGACTTGTCTCTATGACGCTTAATGGCAGGAGTGGTGTAAATCCGAAGACGGCTGACGCTATCATGAAGGTGATCAAACGGCTTAATTATACCCCGAACAAGGCTGCGTCTGCGCTACGTATCGGGTACAAGAAGACTATCGGTGTGATTACTCCGGATCTTGCCAACCACTATTTCTCCGACATTTCCAGGCATATTGAAAATATTGCCTATGACAATGGATATACGGTTCTGTTCGGCAGTTCGGACGATCGCATTGACAAAATCGGCCAGCTTATCGAGACTTTTCATTCCGATGGGGTGAAGGGGCTTCTTCTGAGTCCGTGCGACGGCTGTGAGGAGGAGTTGAGAAAGGCGATGAGACTCGGTATGAAAGTGGTCCTGATGAACCGTGACCTGCCGGGTCTTGAGGATGTCGGAAGAATTCTTCTGGACAATGACAAGGCCATCCAGATGGGTCTGCACCATCTTCTGGACAATGGATACAGGCATCTCGAGATGATTTCCAACGATATAAAGCTTTCGACTTTGAATATGCGTGAGCGCAGTTATCTGAAGACGATGAATGAGATGGGCTTCGGTGACATCGCCAACGTAAGTTATGTCAATGAAAATAATTCGGATGAGCTCGAGCAATGTATCCGTGAAGTCGTAAGTCGGGGTACGGATGCAATTTTCATCCCGCGTGGTTATCTGGCGCTATATGTGAGCAAGGCCATCAAGCGCCTGGGCTTGCGTATCCCGGAAGACCTGGCCATCATAGGTTTCGACGGCGGCGAGACATATCGTATCGCGACTCCAACATTGACCCAACTAAGTCAGAATACGAGGGAGACTGCCGTGGACGCATTCAACATGTTGATCGACATGCTGAAGGATAATGCCCCGGGCAAGGATATTTATCTGGAGCCGAAGTTGGAGGAGGGCGACTCGACAAGGAGATGTCGTGAGTAATCTGAATCTTGCAGTACGCAGTCTGTCTGGCTGTTTCACAGGTTCATATATCTGGTCAATGAAGGGGTTGAGAGTCTTTTCAGCAAAGTTTCCTACCCGATTTGCGCCGAATATGGTTTTTAACGGGACTATAGTCCATCATGCCTGCCGGATGAGACTGTCCGAAAAGTCAAACATTCCTCAGCGAGAATCAAAAATCCGCTTCTGGCCTTGTATAGGGGTACGGGGTATTTCAGTTTCGCGTGGGCTTTTCGGACGGCCTGGGAGGGGGGGGGGAAGCACCGGGAGGGTTTGGACGCCGTGGGGGGGGGGGGGGGAAGCACCGGGAGGTTTTGGAATGAGGTCTCTGGTTTCCGTACCTGCCAGCAGAAGTTTTAAGAGACGCTTCGAGCAAGGTCTCAGGCCGTGTATTTAAGTAAGCATACAAATAAGTTGGTAGAGATTTGTGATGGACTTTCGAGGATAGATTCCTTTTATGTGATGGACGCAGACGACTGATGATGCAGGAATATAGACCGACAGACTCGCAAAGATTCCCAAGTTATTATTTAAGGATTACTAAGCCGCATAGATAGAATATAATTTCAGTTTTTACATTATATTTACATGATGTAATAATTAGCTTACAACATGGAGAGTTCAGATATCATAAATTTTCTCGAGCATAAGGGAGTCAAGGCTACGGCCAACAGAATCCTAATTTTCAAAGCTTTACTTGATGTGCATAAGCCAATGAGTCTCTCTGCACTGGAGGATGCCCTCCCTGATATGGACAAGTCCAGCATATTTAGGGTTATGTCAATGTTTCTGGAGCATGATGTCGTCCATGCATTCGAGGACGGCCGTGGTGTAGTGAACTATGAGCTCTGCAGTCATGACGGCGCCTGCAATCATACCGATGGACATATTCATTTCTATTGTGAATCCTGCCACCAGTCGTATTGCTTTGAAAACCAGCAGATTCCCATGGTTTCTATACCTGATGGTTTCGAGTCGCATTCAGTTTCTTTTGTAGTCAAAGGACTTTGTCCCGAGTGTCGTAAACATTCAAAGTAATATAGTCGGGGCTCTTGAAGTAAGATAGCGTCATATGGTCATTCTATATGGCAGACTGTCTAAACTGCCTGATGACTTGCAATAGAATAATCAATTATAAATGGTGTAAAAATCAGGCAATATTTACACCGAATTGGTAAATCTGACAAAATGGTGTAAAATCAGGCCGTTTTTTACCCCGTTTTGTCAGTATGACATAGTTGCAGTCGGGGCCAGGTGCCCATCCGTCGTTACCGAGCTGGCATTTCGGACCTTGATTCTACCACAGAGATACGTAACAAGGACACTTGAGTAGCCATAATGAGTGGACAGGCGCAGAATTTCCGGAAAC
>FR890668.1:0-2088 GCA_000435075.1 Bacteroides sp. CAG:770
ATTGAAAACTCGTCAATACGTAACCGCGGAGACGCTTACCACGTCAATACGGCAATCAGGTCTGGTCCCTATGACAATCCCGACAATCCGTCCCGACTGATGAAAGCACGTCAATACGTAACTGCGGAGACGCTTACTTTCCAATGCACATGTGCATCTGAGACGCGATTTTCTATTATACGAGTCCGCTACAGGCGCTGGCCGCCTATGAACTCACGCATGATGGATGTCGGCGGGATTGCGGAGATTTCTTCCGGCGACAGGGCCACTATGTAATCCAGGAACTTGAGCAGGCGGATGGCTTCGGTATATGCCTGTGATGACGGGGCTATGCGGCGGAGAAGCGGCTCGGCATAGTACTTCAGCATCGGCAGCTCATAAATCAGGGCAGAATTGAACGAAGCGTCCGCATTCTCCTGGAACGGAAAGATATTGCGGTTTTCACCGCGGCGTACACTGTGCCAACGCATTATGGTCTCCTCGGGCGTAATGCCGCGCACCCTGTTGTCACGCACCATACGGCGGAGCAGGCGGTTATCCGAAGTCGAGATATTGTTGTTCTCATCCACATTGAGCGAGGTCAATGCCGATGCATAGACTCTGAAAATCTTGGAATTGTCCACATCAGGGACCATCGCAGGGTCGAGCGCATGAATTCCCTCCATAATAAGGATTTCCTTGTCACCCAGCGAGATACGCTTTCCGGAAGGGACAGATCGGCCCTCCTTGAAATCAAACCGAGGCAATTCCACCTCCTTGCCGGCAAACAGATCATTCAGCTGACTGTTCAGCAGTTTGAGGTCCATCGCCTCCAACGCCTCGAAATCATAGTTTCCGTCACTGTCCTTAGGCGTATGCGCCCTGTCCACGAAATAATTGTCCAGCTCGATAACCTTCGGCACAAGACCTAGCACACGGCACTGGAGAGCGATACGGAGCGACGATGAAGTCTTTCCGCTGGACGACGGACCGGCGATGAATACAGCCTTGATTCTGTCTTTCTGCGCATAAATCTGGTCAGCAATCGCAGCATAACCCCTTTCATGCAACGCCTCTGCCATATTGATAAGCTCCACTGCCCTGCCGCCGACAATGGCACTGTTCAGCGTGCCGATACCATTGATTCTGATAATCGAGCACCAGTCCGAATACTTGCTCAGCGTCGCGGCGATCTTCGACTGGGTCTTCACCGGAATCACCTTCGAGAAATCGCCCTCAGACGGAAACTGAAGACAGAATCCCTGGGCAAAAGGAATCAAGTCAAACACCTTGAGCGCACCGGTAGAATGAAGCAGCGGACCATGGAACGTATCCGCCTTGCCGTCAAGAAAATATACACTGCACAGGAACTTGCCGAGAGAGCGCTGGAGTTCCGCCTTATCCGGCTGGTTATTGTTGTCGAACAGCAACTCCGCCTCGACTGCGTCCATCTTCCTCTTCTCGAACGGCATATCCGCATCCACAATCTCGCGCATACGATTCCGGATCGCATCAATGTCATTGTCGCTGAGTTTCAACGGTGTACGCCGCCCGTCCTCGCAAAGCTTCACCTCGCAGATATTGCAATAAAGGCCGCTCGGAAGAGAATGGTCAATGATAAGGACCTTGTCCGGAAAGAGTTCACGCACAGCGTTCTGCAGCACGAAACACAGAGAACGGAGATATGTACGTCTTCCGTCAGGATGGTTATATCCGATGAACTCCACCTCATGGGACATCGTAAGCTTGAAATCAAGTTCCTTAAGCTTGTGGTCCACCAAAGCAGCCAGAACAGGGTACTCCACCCCGGTCTTGGCATCCTTCACGGTTCTGCACACCTCATCGGAAAGGTCACCGAGCCTCTTGAGGAACGGCACCTCATAATGCCTCCCGTCATTGACAAGGAATACAGTGAATCTATCAGTTTCAGTCATATTTTTATCTTTTAGTAATCCTTAAAAAATAACTTGGTAATCTTTGCTCGTCTTCTCGGTCTATATTCCTGCCTCATCAGTCGTGTACGTCCAGTACACTCCTTCTTCGAAAAGAAATCTATCCTCGAAAATCCTTCACAAATCTTTACCAACTTATGCTTCATGCTTACTTACT
>FR890668.1:2123-8128 GCA_000435075.1 Bacteroides sp. CAG:770
ACTCAAGTTTCGCAAATGCGAAACACCGCTTTTGGAGCCCGCGAGGGCGAGGGCAAGTCCCTTCCCCGAGGGGAGGGATTTAGGGTGAGGGTGACGTACACAAAGGCCTCAAGTCTTCCTATGGAAGACAAACCTCCCATTTGCGCAAATCCTCAGCAGGTTATCTAACGTGCGAAACTTGTAATCTTTTAATATTCCATCTGCCCTGAGAGCACTTCCTTCAGATAAGGACCGGTGACAGACTCAGGATTGCCGGCCAGGTCCTCAGGCGTTCCCTGAGCCACCACATAACCGCCGCGCCTTCCGCCATCCGGACCCATATCGAAAATATAGTCCGCGCACTTGAGCACATCGAGATTATGTTCGATGACAATCACCGTGTTGCCACAGTCCACCAGCTTCTGAAGAACTCCCAAAAGCACCTTTATATCTTCAAAATGCAGGCCTGTGGTAGGCTCATCCAGTATATAAAGGGTGCTTCCTGTGTCCTTTCGGTACAATTCCGACGCAAGTTTCATACGCTGGCTCTCACCACCGGACAAAGTCACGGCAGACTGGCCTAGATGGATGTATCCGAGACCGACATCCACCAGCGCCTTCAGTTTCTGGGCAATCTTCGGAATCCCCTTGAAAAACTCATAGGCCACACTGATAGGCATCTCCAATACATCATTGATACTCTTACCCTTATACTTCACGGCGAGAGTGTCATCCTTATAGCGCTTGCCCCTGCACTCGTCACATACGACATTGACAGAAGGCAGGAAATTCATTTCGATAACCTTGATACCGGCACCCTTGCAGGCCTCGCAGCGACCTCCTGCGACATTGAAAGAAAACCTGCCGGGGCCGAAGCCGCGCACCTTCGCATCCGGAGTCTCGGCGAACAGGTTGCGGATATCATTGAAAACGCCCGTGAATGTGGCCGGGTTGCTCCTCGGCGTGCGTCCGATTGCGCTCTGGTCGATTTCGATAAGTTTGTCAATGTTATCGATGCCGACAACCTCCCTGTACGGCAGAGGATGCAGCTTCGCGCGATAGAACTTATTCTTCAGGACCGGCATAAGAGTCTCATTGATAAGAGACGACTTGCCGCTTCCGCTGACGCCGCTGATACCGATAAAGACGCCAAGAGGAAAGTCAATGTCAATGTCTTTCAGGTTGTTACCCGTCGCCCCGCGCAATCCCAGGAACTGTCCTGTACCCTTCCTGCGGACGGCAGGAACTTCAATGCGGCGGACACCCTTAAGATAATCCAATGTCAGTGAATCCTTTACAATGCAGTGCCGAAGTGTCTCGGCATCAGGCTTCAGGCCCTTCAGAAGATACGGCACCGGAGCATTGAGACAAATCTTTCCGCCGTTCTCGCCTGCGCCCGGGCCGACATCCACAAGCCAGTCGGCATTGAACATGGTCTCCGCGTCATGCTCCACGACCATGACAGAGTTACCCTCGTCACGCAGTTCCTTAAGCGAATTGATAAGTTTCCTGTTGTCACGCTGGTGCAGGCCGATGCTCGGCTCGTCCAGAATATAGAGGACATTGACCAGTTTCGAACCGATCTGGGTGGCCAGACGGATTCGCTGGCTTTCACCACCTGACAACGAACTTGTGGCACGGTCTAGCGACAGGTAGTCAAGCCCGACGTCCAGCATAAATCCCGTCCTCTCAGAGAGTTCCTTCAATATATCCCTGGCGATGATGTTCTCCCTGTCGGAAAGATGAGACGGCAGGGCGGCAAACCACTCGGCCAAGGCAGACATCTCCATGGCAGCAACCTCGGAAATGGTCTTGCCGTCGATCTTGAAACAGTTGGTCTGCTCATTCAGCCTCGTCCCGTGACAGACCGGACAGACAACCTTCTCGTCGATGTCTTCCACAATTCCGGGGAAGGAAACCATCTCGGAAAGAGCCCCGTCGCCCACACGGAAAAGTTCGTCCGAGCCGAACACTATCAATGATATCGCCTCATCCGGAATCTCGGAAATCGGGTCGTACAACGAGAAATCATATCTCCTTGCAATAGAGCGTATTATGTCGAATTTTCTAGTTTCCCGAACCTTTCCCAGCGGCACGATTCCGCCATCAGCAATGGAAAGACTGCGGTCAGGAATGATATTGTCAATGTTTACGTCCACTATCTTGCCGAGGCCCTTGCAATGCGGGCAGTAGCCTTCAGGCGAGTTGAACGAGAACGAATGCGGAGCCGGCTCCTGAAGAGAGACACCGGAATCCGGATCGACCAGATGTTTCGAATAATGCTGGAGCACACCGGTCTCCATATCCAGAACGGCGACAGAGCCTTTTCCTCGTGTCAATGCCAGTGAAACTGAGTCCTTTACACGCTTGTCATCTCCCGGGACAGGCTTCAGCTTATCCACGACAAGCTCGATAAAATGCGCCTTGTATCTGTCCAGTTCGGTTACTCCTGAAAGGTCTTTCAGTTCCCCGTCGATTCGGGCCTGGGTGAATCCCCTCTTGCGAAGCTGGTCGAACAGTTCCCTGTAATGACCCTTACGGCCCCTCACGAGCGGAGACAGGAGATAACACTTCCTGCCATTGTAATTACGCATAATCAGGCTCACTATCTGCTCGTCAGTATAGCGGACCATTTCCTTACCGGTGACAGGAGAATATGCACGGGATGCCCTGGCATACAGAAGTCTCAGGAAATCAAAGATTTCCGTAATGGTTCCGACTGTAGAGCGCGGATTGTTTCCCGTGGTTTTCTGCTCAATGGCAATGATAGGGCTGAGGCCGTTTATCTCTTCCACCTCCGGCTTTTCCAGCACTCCCATAAAGTGCTTGGCATAAGTGGACAAAGTATCCATATAACGTCTCTGTCCTTCCGCATATATCGTATCGAAGGCCAATGACGATTTGCCGCTTCCGCTCAATCCTGTGACAACCACGAATTTACCACGTGGAATATCCAGGCTTACGCCCTTGAGGTTATGAGCCTTGGCTCCCCTGATTTCTATATAGTCTGTCTTTTTCATCCTTGTCTGCCCTAATTCATTCCAACAAATACAATACGACTTGTGGCCGGCCAAAACCGCGTTTTAGCCAGCCACAAATCTACGATTTTTTTTGGTATTAGAGAAGAGACTTCACTTCTGCCCCTTCCTGAGCGCCGCTCTTCACATCTTCCGGGATTGTTGTCTTCACGTATGTGGTAACTTCACCATTGGATGTCTTCAGCTGGAGCTTTCCGTCGCTTATTTTAGCATTGTAGAATGAGCCCCATGGCTTGCCGTCAGCATAATAGCCGGACAGCACGGATTTATCCAGGGACCATGTTCCATTATAGTGGCGATAACGTCCTTCCTGAAGCTGCTGCCAAATGTCAAATCTGTCAGGAGATGTGAACTCCAGATATACTGTAATGCCGTAAGTCTCACCCTTCGTGGAGATTGCTGACACGTCCTCGAGTTTCCACTGTCCAAACACATCGTCAGTGCCGATTTTCTTCTCCTTGGAGCAGGCAACAGAAATCATTGCGGCTGATGCCATTGCAATGAAAAGATATACTATTTTCTTGATTGTCATAACCTTAAGTCTTTATTATCCATATCTACTAGAGCCATCCTCCATTTTCGCTCTTCACGCCTCTTGCAACGAGAGAGAAGGTCTTGGAGATTTCCATTCCTCCGATATTTGAACCTCCACCGACAGTATTGCCGCCGGCAATAGCCTTGACGGTAATTGTGGCATTTCCCGTCTTGGTAGGAGTGATGACAAGACGGCCGAGTTTGACGATAGGGTCGGAATCAAGTCCAATCTTGGCTTTATCCTCTGCTGAAATCTCGACACCTCTATATGTAAGGCCAGCATAAGATGAACCGAAGATAGATTCAAGGCTGATTACCTGCTCACTTCCGACAGCAGCGGTAAGACAAGGAGTTCCCTCAATCTGCATGAAAAGTTTCCAGGTGTCCACTGAACCGGTTCCCATCTTGCCCTTGTACTTGCTGAGCGTAAGATTGACGACATTGCCGTTAGAATAAATCAATGTGCGCTTGGTACCTACACAGAACTGGTCAATGTCATTGACAGATGTCAGAAGCATTGCCTTGAACTCATCCTTGGTGCAGGTCTTGCCCAATTTCTTCATATATGAAAGTCCGAGAGCCGCTACACCGGAAACATGCGGACATGCCATAGATGTTCCCTGCATATAGCCGTAACCGTTTCCGTCATATAACTCCATACCATAATATCCGTCATAGTATTTTACGCCGACAGGCATGGTAGAAAGTATCTGTCCTTCCTCTTCCTCAATACCTGTGGTATAAAGTTCTCCACCAGGAGCAGCGATATTGCAGCCATAAGAATAGTTGGTGTAACCTGTAGGCTTGTTGTCAGAAGCAAATGCAGTTACGGCGATAATGTCATACAATGCACCAGGATAGTCAGCAAGGCTGGCGTTCTCGTTTCCGCCCGCAAAGATGGCCACACCTCCATTGATAGGATTGTCAAGGCCTTTCTTCTTCCTGTCCATCGACTCGAAATAACGGATGGCATCCACCTCTACACCTGCGGCGCGATAGTATGCATCGTCATTTTTATAGTATCCTGCAGTAACGCCCCATGAGCACTGGAGAATGCTGGCACCGTTGTCGGCAGCATATTTGATGGCTGCGGCCACGTCCTCTGTCGGGCATCCCTCTCCACCCGAGAAAATCTGGCAGGACATGATCTTGACACCGTCGTTATTGCCTGTACCGCCTGCGATACCGCAGACTCCGGTGCCGTTGTTGTTCACTGCGGCTATAGTTCCTGCAACGTGGGTTCCGTGACCGGAATCAGAATACGTAGTGTTCTTGCTGACAGTATTCCATGTCACATCACCCTGCTTCTTGTTAAAGTTATATCCGTGGATATCATCTACATAGCCATTGCCGTCGGAATCCTTTCCGTCCTTGGTCTCCTTAGGATTGGTCCACATATTTGCCTTGAGATCAGGATGGGTATAGTCCACACCCTCATCCACAACAGCCACGATGATGGAAGGGTCACCGGCTGTAAGATTCCATGCATCTACGACATTGACATCAGCCCCCGGCACTGAGGTTGCGACCGGCTTGCCTTTTTCTGTGCTCAACAGATCCCACTGGCTGGAGAAGCTAGGGTCATTGAAAGGTGCGGCAGTTCCTGCAGCCTTGGTGTTTGCACCCGGCTTGAACGGCCTCGGCATCAGCTGCTTTGTGGAAACAGGCTGGACAATGGAGTTGAACTGAATCCTGCTGATTTTCTTTTCAGATGACATCGAGAATGCGAGATTTTCCAGATCCGTTCCCTTCTCGACTTTGATGACATACCAGCGGTCGAGTCCGAAACGCTGTTCCTCCGAGTAGTCGCCGGAAACCTGCGGGAAAACTCTTCTGCAGGAAAGGGCGCCATAGGAAGCGGCCAGACTATCGACTTTGTCTGTCCCCGATATGTTCTTGTCAACATAGATAAGGAGAGATTCGCCGTCAGCGTCTTCAGGTAAGTTCAGGATTTTCTCCATGTCCGGAGAGGATGGTTTGCCGGAGTTTGGCAATTCCTGTTTGCAGCCAACCAGAATTGCGGATGCTGCCAATGCTAATGTAATGAATCTTGTTTTCATTATGTTCTTATTATTCTTAATCTCCATATTCCCATGGAACCGGGCGGTCTTCACTAAAATAAGACCGGACTCCGGTCCTCATTCAGAATGAGAAACCGAGTCCGACATTGATAGTATTCTTGATAGCCTCAGATGAAATGAGATATGAAACATTGAGAGCAACTCCCTTGAATGCCACGCCGGCTCCTACAGAGGCGAACGATGGCATCACGCTGTCTCCGCCATAGTGGTAACCAGCACGGAAGAAAGCAAGGTCCTTGAAAGCATACTGTGCACCGAGTGATGCGGCGAAACCTCCTTTGAAATAGTAGTTCGCATCGAGTGCAAAGTCAATGCTGTGAGACTTTCCAGCCTTGAGAGTATAAGCTCCGGCCACCACAGCTGCTGCAGGAAT